>JBNKUQ010000083.1:0-14508 GCA_050298695.1 Cellvibrionaceae bacterium | reverse complement strand
AGCACCTAATAGCCCGTATTGTATTTTTTTAAGTAATAATTTTATTTTCATACATCTGTTCCTGTAGTAAGGAGATACTAAATTAAAAAATTTCATACCTATAGTTGGTCATTGCTACTGTGTTTTTCAAAGCACCCTACGTCCTGTAGGGTACTTTGAGTAATGCAGGAGCTATTACCAATCGCCAGAATAGCGCGAGGAATTATTTTGATAGACCGATGAATTCCGATAAAAAATGTCTTAATAACCACATAACAATCAATACAAGGTTTTAAATAAAGCGAAACCAAGCCATGATCACACTCATCTTTTATGCCAAAGGATAATTCACTCTCTTTTTCTGAATAGTGGTGGCTGCCAAACCATAGATCCCATACCGCAAAAACAACACCATAATTTTTATCCCAATGTTTTTCATCCATTGAGTGATGGATATGATGCTGGGCAGGTGATATAAGAATTTTTTCCAATGGTTTCCAATAATGAATAGCAATATGCGAGTGACGAAAATTAGCCCCGATCACATTAAAAACAAATGAAAATATATTCGCGCCTGCAATCGTTAGCAGATCAACTCGATCACCGAAAAAAAACACAAACATACTAATCAATACGCCCTGCACTAAGACACTACGCAATGAAAACAAGATTGCCTCTACGGGGTGAGTACGCAATACCGTCATCGGCGTTAAGCTTGTTGCCGTATGATGCACTTTATGAAAGGCCCACAACAAAGGCCAGCGATGCATTAGGCGATGTACATAGAAGCGAGCAAAATCATCGGCAATAAAATAAGTCAGGGTAAACAATAACCCAAGAGAAAAAGCCGACCATTCGGTCCGTAGAAGAGAACGCTCTGGAAATACATCATGCAAGAAAAAAAATAAGGTGCTGGCAATTGCTAGCTGCGTCAGCAACAGTGGAGAAATCAGTAGCAACAGGAATTTATTGATAAAGAATATTTGATAGTCAGCCCTAGCTGAGCGCGACCACCATACTTTTTTCGCAAAAATAGTTTTTACTGCGGAGAATAACCTTTCTTTTTTAAAACAAGTCAACCACAACAAGGCTACGAGCAAGGCACAAAATAAATAACCCACAAAAATCCGCTTGCGAGGATCAAAAAATGATTCGCTTATATCCAGCAGATATTGGTTAATTACATCATACATCATACAAAAAATGGCCAGCCATCATGCGATGACCGGCCACTTCCCCCACTTCAACCTACCGTATCACTAATCATTTTCAGCACTTTTCCCTGAGCCCAACTTTTCAGATAAACTGCTCAAATTAGATAAGGCATCATGAGATTTTGCTTTTACATCAAAGGTATCTACCATTAACTTCTGCACTTTAAGCATATGCAACATATAACCGTCTAAATTTTCAGAAGACGACTGCACATACTCATTATTTGCATCAACAGCCACAACCTGTGTATTGCCTAACAATACAGGGCTAAAACCAATTAAGCGATTTAATTTAACGGCGGTTTCACCTAAATTATTTTTTCCTGTTTGTAACGCTAGAGAGAAACCTTTTAACTCACCCCAATGTTTTGCATAAGCGCGGAAAGCCTTCTGTGGGTTACCATTTGACTCAACAATGGTTTTTAATTTTTGTAAATCTTCATAGGTTTCACCCGCATACTTAAAGACTGCCTCCGCTATGACTTTTTCCCAATTTTTAGCAATAGTCTCAGCATAGCTTTTTAGTTGGCTGCGCTCCTTATCACTCAAGGCGTTACCTTTTGCATGGGTAATAAGCTGTCGTCCATCAACAAACGCTTTGGTAATTGTGTGCAGATAATTGGTTTTACCGCCTTTATCAAAATCTGCCGCATAATAAGCGTACCCAAAAGCCATCTCTGTCGTTAAATCGATAACACCGTCTTTATTGGCATCAGCTTTCGCAAATACTTCTGGTTTTTGTTTGGCAATGTTATACACCTCTTCCGCGGTTAACATTAATGTATTGGCCGGTGTGCCAAAATAACCAAAGGCTTCATCCCATACGTGTTCTTTACCGGTGTAAGCCGCCCCTTTTTTGTAGGGCTTATCGTTGGGGTTTTTGTCGGCCGCTAGCTTCTCATCTAAATAATTGTCGACAGCTTGGTTATAGAGAATGGCACCCATTGCAAACTTAGAAATCAATTGCGCATAATCGTAGCCTGTTAAAGGGTCGTAGCCTTGATTTGCAGCCGACGCTTTGTCGATCATAAATTCCAATACTTCCACACCTGTCATATTACCGGGCCAACCCGCTACAGCACCTTTATAGGTTTTATCTTCAAGATTTGTTTTTCCAGAAATATTTTCGATCTTTGTTTGCTTAATCGCAAACTTGTCTTTCGAGACCGGATCCAGAATGGCGCGGCCATCGTCTTTACCCTCGTAATAAGCCAGCATTTTTGCTTTTAAATCGGGGTTAGCGCTGCCATTACCTTGTGAGGCTAATTTTTTTAAAGAGCTTTGTAAAACTTGGCGAGCAATCTGGCCTTTGTAACTTACCGAGGAAAGTTTATCGCCAGAGTAAGCTTTCGTTGTGATAGGAAAGTCGGCATAAACCGTTTTCTCCGTCGCGTGGTGCGCTGCCATTGCCAGAGGACTTAATGCAAATAAAAGAGAAAATGAAAATAACGCGTGTCGCTTCATAATAGACCTAAATAAATAATGTAATCACAGAAAAACTTGCCGATAACTGCAGGGTACTAGGAGTACTCAAGCCTGCAATTAGTAATCGTGATGCAGATGATAATAATTATCATTTATATATGCAAGAGGATTTTCAAATAAGAGATCGCATTTTCCTGGCAGGCGCACACTTTAAATATATTTAGCTATCAGGTTATTGATTCGTATCAAAACATACACTTCTTATTAATATTTATTCTGATAGATACATATCATAAAAGATATTTTTAAATATTAATCGAATAAGGAAAAATTCTCTAAAAAATTATTTGAAAGAAATAATTGTCAATATAATCAGATAGTTAAATAATAAATCACTTAAAAATAAAAAGTCAGCATGCTTACATGAAAGATAGCCCCGCATTATTGCTCGCTATTTTAAGCATGAGAAACACAGCGTTATTTAAGCAAGCATTTGTGCAAATCGTTGATAACGGAAAAATGCTACGCAACTTTGTGTAGATCATACGTTCAGGTGTTACCGGTAGAATATCTCTGGGATCGGCACCGAAAAAAATGGTTGCTGCATGGCTACGCAATAAAACAGCGAAACAGTTACTTAATGCATCGGTGGGTAATGCTCCATCATTGGCGGATGTGATTAAAATGGTTCACCCTCTACTTGTCTTTGGGGTTCTTATTTTTTAATTTTGCTAAACCCTTCATTTGTAGCCGTACTGGTGTACAAAGAAAATTTCAACCCCGTCATACTGGAATTGCTCCTGCATTACACAAAGTACCCTACATCCGTGTAGAGCAAGGCCAGTATCCATCTTAAAGGTAGAAACTCATTTCACTAATCAGTTATCCAACACTCTTGGTCCGACCTTGTCTTTGTAAAAATTATTTAGCGGAATAGTCTTTAATACCCGCAAATGCCAAGTCCTGACACTTTTCCGCTTCACACGTATAATGACCAACATAACTTACCGCGCTATAAGACCTACCTTCTACATCCATTTTTCCTGACACTTCCACCGCGACAATCAAATCGGCACGCTTAAATAACGAGGGGGTAATATTAATAATGTATAAGCTAGCACCATAGTAACCATTAACATTTTGAATAAAAGCGGTATCTTTAGAGAGCATTTTATCTAAGGTTGCAGGAACAGCAACAATTTTACCGTCCCAAAGAAAAGGGTTTTTTTCAAGTTGTTCAACACTAACTAGCTCTGTCACCTTATTGTTTTTAAAAAAAGTTAAAATATTTTTATTAACCTCATTTATTTTTGCTTGCCTATCAGCTTCTTCTTGCTTCCTTTTTTTTTCGTAAGCCAATTCTTCATAAGCAATATTTCGGTAATTAACAAAAACATCCTTCTTAGTATTATTCATTTCAGCGTAAATTTTTGAATTCATATATTCTGGTTGCATCACCTTATCAATCTCCGTCATGGCCACCAAAATATCGCTGTCGGTATTGGGACACAATTTGGTATAAAAAGAAAAGGCTCGCTTCAGTTCAGTTTTAGCCGCATCGCTATTTTCCGTATATTGCTTCATATTCTGTGTACCAACATTAATTATTTTAGGTTCACAGAGTGGAAATGGCTTTGCATTAGGTGCAAACGCCAACAACCATACAGGCTTATTTTTACTGTTGTCGATTTGAGTAAAGACCTGATGGCGGTCAACAATAAGCTTTCCCTGGTAGTTTCTATCGCCAAAAAAGACCCCTTGATTGAAATAACCCTGCAATTTAGTCTTTGCAGGGTCCTCAGAGCGCCACTTTTCATAAGTAGAAATCGTGCCTTTACCATGAGCAAAGCCACTTTTACACTCACCTTTGTAAGCAATAACATACTCTCCACCATAATCACTAAACTGCTCTGGCCAATGCTGACAATCGGGCTCGCGTTCGTTTGCCACAGCTACATTTACGAAGAAAAAAATAAGGAGTAAGTAAAGGGGGTTAGGGTATTTCATATCATTCATGTCCATTTGTTGTAAACAGGTATCTAATAGCAAAAAGGGGAAATAACTTTACAGAAGTAACGTTAAGCAATAGTGTCCTTTCAGCTTATTATAAATTGGTATCGCGCTATCAATTCTTGCACGATAGATGCATTTTACAAAACTTAATGAAGGATGTATCTAACTAGGACCGCTTTTAGCTGCTCATTTCCTCAATTATCGCTTGCCGTTCAGGAAGAGTCATTGCGTCAAGGATGATATAGCCGCGAAAATGAAAAACCTCTACACTGCAAACCCTTTAAAACCCAAAAATCACTAAAATGAGCGCAAGTTTCTCTAAAAAAGTCCTTAAATGGTTCGATCAGCACGGTCGTAAGCATTTGCCCTGGCAACAAAATCGCAATGTGTATCGCGTCTGGGTTTCAGAAATTATGCTGCAACAAACTCAGGTTGCTACCGTTATTCCTTACTTTGAGCGCTTTATGGAGCGCTTTCCCGATGTTCAATCACTGGCAAAGGCGTCTCAAGACGAGGTACTCCAGCTTTGGAGTGGGCTAGGCTACTATGCTCGCGGCCGCAATTTACACAAATGCGCTCAGACTATCGTGGCGGAACATCAAGGGGAATTTCCACAAACAGTGGATGAGCTAGAAACCTTACCCGGAATAGGACGCTCAACAGCGGGAGCCATCGTTAGCCTTTCTCTTGACCAAGCGGCAACGATATTGGATGGCAATGTGAAGCGAGTACTTGCTCGCTTTTACGGCGTTGCAGAGTGGCCAGGTCAAACGAAAACGGCTCAAAAGCTTTGGCAATATGCCGAAGCATTGACCCCCTCTAAGCGTTGCGCCGATTACACACAGGCGATGATGGATTTAGGGGCAACCCTATGCAAGCGAAGTAAACCTGAATGCCTTCGCTGCCCCCTAAAAAGTGAATGTGTAGGCTATATCGAGGGAGAACCTGAACAATATCCTGGCAAAAAACCCAAGAAACGCTTACCTATAAAAACGGCTTACTTTCTTATTATCGAAAATCCCAGTGGAGGCCTCTTACTTGAACAACGCCCAGCAACGGGTATCTGGGGTGGATTATGGAGCTTTCCAGAACTAGAACCAGAGGGGAATATCCTGACTCATTGCCAAAAACACTATGGCGAAGTGAATAGTCACAAACGTCTTAACCCCTTTCGTCACACGTTTAGCCACTATCACTTAGATATTCACCCCGTGCATATCCAGCTTTCTAGTGCCCATCGCCGCATTCGTAGTGACGACCAGCTACGCTGGTTTACCGAAAATGAATGGCTAGACATGGGCCTTGCGGCCCCGGTTAAAAAGCTCCTCTCTAATTTCCCATTAACACAAGCCAGTCTCCCATTAACACAAGAAAGCCTCGATCTGGTATAAAGGCACGCTCATTCACATCAATATTGACAAGGTGACTTATGCCTAGAACTGTCCTCTGCCGCAAATACAAAAAAGAATTAGAAGGCTTGGCTCAACCGCCATTACCAGGGGCGAAGGGACAAGACATTTTCGACCATGTCTCTAAGCAAGCCTGGGAAGAATGGATGCAACACCAAACCCTACTCATTAACGAAAAACAACTTAGCCTCATGGATATGGGGGCACGTACCTATCTTAGCGAGCAAATGCAAAAATTCTTTGCCGGTGACGATGTGGATCAAGCCGAAGGCTATGTCCCTAAGGAAAAGTAAATCGTCGCATTAAATAGGTGACCATGATTCGAAGAGCTGAAGTAAGCGATGCAAACGAAATTAAACAACTTGTATCGTCTCTTTCTTATTTTTACCCAGAAAATGCCGAACGCGGGGATGACGGCAGCATTCTTTTTAAGTACCCCGGCAGTCAGTCTCTGAAAACCATGAACTGGCCTTCGTTTAATGCGATCTTAGCCAGACTATGCTTTAATCGCGGCTTAAATTTTATAGATTAAGCAAGACCATGAATAAGCAAACTGATCACGTTACCTCATTTAGACAAACCTCGCCCTATATTAAGGCCTATCGCAATAAGACCTTTGTGATTATGTTGCCGGGTGCCGCGGTTAGCCACCCCAACTTTGCGAATATTATTCATGATATTACGCTACTAAATCATTTGGGCGTTAAGATTGTGCTGGTTCATGGGGCTCGTCAACAAATAGAACAGCAGCTTTCCGACAGGGATATCGATACACAAATTCACCATGGTAAACGTGTAACCGACTTGGAAACCCTCACCTGCTTTATTGAGGCCGTGGGAGTAACGCGCTTTTCCATCGAGTCCGCTCTTTCCACTGGCTTGCCTAATTCTCCTATGCATAACGCCGATATACAGGTACGTGGCGGCAATGTAATTACGGCTATGCCCTACGGCGTGGTTGATGGTGTTGACTTGCAATATACCGGCAAGGTGCGCAAGGTCGATACTTATGGTCTGGACGAAATGTTGTTTAATGGCTCCATTGTGCTAGTGTCGCCCATTGGTTATTCCGTTACCGGGGAGACATTTAATTTAACCTACACCGAGGTTGCTACAGAAATTGCGGTTGCGCTGGAAGCGGACAAGTTAATTGCCTTTACAAAAGCCAATGGCGTTCTCGATGATAATGGCGAGCTTAAAAAGCAACTCACGTTGCTGCAATGCGAAAAGCTATTGCTGAGAAAAGAAATGACCGATAGCCACTTTTCACTAAAGGCTTGTTACAACGCCTGTGATCGTGGCGTGAATCGCGCACAAATTATTAGCTATACGGAAGATGGGGCCCTCATTAAAGAGCTTTTTACTCGCGACGGTTTTGGAACCATGGTTCACCGCGATAGTTATGATCTGATTCGACGTGCACGCATTAACGATGTTGGCGGTATTTTAAATTTAATCGAACCACTTGAAGAACAAGGTATTTTGGTCAAACGCTCTCGCGAACGCTTGGAACAAGAGATTGAACATTTTACAGTGATGGAGATCGACGGCACCATTATCGCTTGCGCTGCGCTTTATCCTTTTATTCAAGACCATTCTGGAGAGCTGGCGTGTATGGCTACTCATCCAGATTATCGTGGCAACGGTAGCGCAGCAAAGCTATTGGCACATATCGAAAAACAAGCCTCTAAAATTAATATGAAGCAGTTGTTTGTCCTAACAACACAAACCGAACATTGGTTTTTAGAGCAGGGCTTTAAGCCATCGTCGATAGAAATTTTACCGCAGGAGCGACAAAAACTTTACAACTGCCAGCGTAATTCTAAAATTTTTGTTAAATCATTGTAGAGGATTTAACACAAAAACCCTCTCTTGTGATTCCCGCGATCAGCAAGCAACAACGTCTGCATTGCTGATCTTAGGGATGACCAGTTTTTTCAATCCTAATAACCGTGTAAATTTAATACTTTCGTTTTAAGTTCGGAACCCCGAATTTTTTTAATGGTAAATTCGATAACATCAATATCGTTATCAAAAGAACCGTGAGATAAATTAATATAGTCGGGCTTAATATTAACTTTAACCTGGCATTTATCCCGCTTATAGATAAGAGGTTTATTACCCGTTTTTATAAATTCGGCCCATTTTTCTATTTGCTGCTTTTGCGAAAAATGAAAACCACCAGTGGTTTTTTCTTGGCAATTGCTAGGATTCCAAGCCGCATCCATTCCCAGCAATGGCATTTTGTGAATATCTTCTAAGGCACGACTCACTAAATAAAGAAGCGATTTACGATAAAGCGTCGCCGTGTTATCGGCTTTTTCTCTCTCATCATCCATATTGTGAATAAATAATTGCTTTGTATTGAGGATGCCTTTTTTTGCCGCAGGTATAAAATGTTTATTCGCAAAGCCTATGGTACAAGCAGGTGCATATAAGGATAACGTTTTTGCAGGAAGTTTGCGTTTCGTTAATTCATCCAACCATGCGCCCAATAAAATGGAACCTGCAGAATGTCCAATCATATGCAATTCAAGATCAGAAAATGTTTTTTTCAATTTGGCTAATGCTTCTGCCAAAATAACCATCGCCCCAACCTTACCCGATTTATTTTGTGCAAAACCAGGCACTGCACGGTCACAAGCATAGGTCGCATTTTCTTTCATTTCAGACCAAAGACCTGTTGCTTGTGCTCCGCGGGCAATAGTTTCTATTGCTCGATCAGTTTTATCGGAAAGCCATTCACCAAGTCCCTCTGCTCGCATGGCTTGTCCAAACGCACCAGGAACCACTTTACTTTGTGACTCACTAATAATATTGCTTAGCGTCTCGCCCAAACCCGTTTTCCAAATAACAAAAATAGGATAAATATTATTAGCTTTAAAATACGGCGCCATAACTCGAATACGGTTAATTGAAGCCTCTTCTGAATTGAGTCCGCCGTGGGCATAAACAACAATTTTTCTATTACCTGCCGATTCTTTAAGCCAATCTTGTAAGCGTGTATAACAAATATGATGGGCAGAAGCATCGGGCCCCTCTGCCGCAATTACGGTATGTTTTGGGCGTCCATTATTGGTTATCACCAATGCATGTGCATAGGCTTCATCGGTACTCCATGGTTTGGCGGGAAAATTTTCAGGGTAGGGATACTTCAACGCTTTGTTCATGGAAGCCTGCTTAGGATCCATGCGATGGCTGGCAACATCCTGTAAATTATTCGTTGCAAACATAAGTGGAGCAGCATCCGTTTTAACAGCGACACCACGAGAGACAACCCAGGCATCACTGCCATTTTCTACCCAATCACTGTAGCGCAACACGGCAAAACCATTCCAGCCCCAGGATTCACCCCAAGAATTTTGCACAATAAAACCGTCCTGGTTGTAACCGATAATGCAAAAGGCATGTCCACCAATCATTTTGTCACTATGCTCCATAATACTCAGTGAAGGGATTTTTGATAAACACCACCCTTCGTGAACATCGGCGGAACAGTAAATAGCCCCTACCTCAAAAATAGCGGCTTGCATATCCACAACAGACTGATGATTAATGCGATAGTAAGCACCCAGAGGATTCCTAAGCGCATCCGTTGCCCAAGTATCATTTTCTGGTGGTAGAAATTTTCCACTGGCATCATATTTCCACAGTGATTTTTTACACACCCCGTGGCGATGCCAACCCTTCATAGCACCTCGACAACTTGAGCCGGAGTAGTCTTCGCCATCCCATTCATCGTAAACACGTGCCATGTGATAAAGCATGCGCTCACTCACTAACTCTTCTTTGACATTGATGTCGCAATGGCCTCCCTCAGCACTCTGCTGTGCGGTGAGACTGTCTCGCCAAATCAGATAATTAATCGTTGCAGCCAAGCCAAAACCGGTACAAGCACCATTTTGGCCTTGATCCAAAATGAGTTCGTTTTGCTTATAGCAAGGAAGAAAGTTTTCAATATATTCAGGGCTGGGATACTGCAAAGGTAAAGAACGTAGTCGTGGTTGATATTCGCGGTCACGCAAATCGAGTCGATCGGGTCTAGCATCTAATACCATATTTTTATATTTTGGCATTATCGTATCTCCTATTCGCTTTTATTATTTGGATACAGCTAATTTTAAAGAATTTTAGCGAAATCAAATTAGCATATCATCACGCGAAATAACATCGCTAAGAGTAGTGACCGTGCTAACCAAAAGAAATTAAAACGCAGCTCTTACCAACAGAATACACCGAGGCAACAAAGAATTATTTATTGCCTCAATGTCATTCCCGCAATCAGCAACCGCTCCTGTGTTACTTGAAGTACCCTACTTCCTGTAGGGCAAAGTGGGAATCCAGATTAAAACGGGCCTCGATGACGCGGGATACCCGCCTACGCGGGGATGACGATTGTATTTTTTTAAATGCCCCAGTAGCAAGGCTGAAGATGCAAGAGTCAGGTAGTAGATGTAGGTAGTTAACAAATATTATTTATTGAGTAGTTTCTTTAACTGACTATTTTCATCGGCCCAATCCATAATGACCAAAGCCAAAGCGGATAACCAAGTAAAACACGCCATAATAAATAGAACTCCTCTATCATCACCAATTTTCAATGTGGTTTGAGGATCAAAGTGTGGCTGAACAATGCCAAGCGGTGTGAATAAATGGAAGAAAATAGCGCCTGTCATAATCCCCATAGACAACAATGCTCCCAAGGGTAAAAGAACCTGACATACGGGTTTATTCATTAATTTTAAAATTAATGAAATCAGCAACATAATCGATGCAATTAATTCAAATACACCAATCATATACCCACCAATATCGCCAAACCAAGCTAAGCCCGACCATTCTCCTAAAGTGCCGAAAATATGTTGAGTCTCGAGCGAATTACTAAATTTAAAGGGCAAGGATTGCAGAAAAACAAAACAAATAAAGAGAGTAAAAATAATGGTAAAGACTTTTTTCATTATGACCTCGTGTTATGTAAAATATGCCAGATGGCTAAAGTGAGCGTAGCTATTTATTAAATATTCTATGCCTTGTTATTAAATATTCTATGTCTTGTTTTTTGATACGCTTTTGACAACCAAGCTTTCGATAAAAATATTCTCGGCAAATAAAATATAATTTGATTAATAATAGCTGCAATAGCAAAGTCAATGAAACAATCGCAAATGTAATATAAAGGAATGCTCCTTTGTATTCATAGCCATAAAATACAGACTCACTCGCTACCATTTAGTTCCAAGCGATAGATGCCCAACAATAATTCCGTTATTTGCAATAATGCTTTGCAAATATCTCATTTTACGCAACACGCTAATATCCCTTATAATCATTCACCTTTTAATCACTCAACTGTGCGGACTCCCTTATGCCTACCTATCGCTCAAGAACGACAACCGCTGGACGCAATCAAGCAGGTGCTCGCGCACTTTGGCGGGCCACAGGAATGAAAGATGATGACTTTCAAAAACCAATTATTGCGGTAGTGAATTCATTCACTCAATTTGTGCCAGGCCATGTGCACTTAAAAGATATGGGACAACTGGTTGCTCGTGAAATCGAAGCCGCTGGTGGTGTCGCCAAAGAATTTAATACCATCGCCGTCGATGACGGCATTGCAATGGGGCATGATGGCATGCTCTATAGCTTGCCATCGCGGGACATTATTGCTGATTCCGTGGAATATATGGTCAATGCACACTGTGCTGACGCCATGGTCTGCATATCGAATTGCGACAAAATCACCCCGGGAATGCTAAATGCCGCGATGCGCATTAACATTCCTGTGATTTTTGTCTCCGGCGGGCCAATGGAAGCGGGTAAAACCAAGCTTGCGGAAAACAAACTGGACTTGGTCGATGCCATGGTCATTGCTGCGGATGACAGCGCCAGTGATGAAAAAGTGGCGGAATATGAGCGTAGTGCCTGCCCAACCTGTGGCTCTTGTTCCGGCATGTTTACGGCCAACTCAATGAACTGCTTAACGGAGGCACTGGGGCTCAGCTTGCCTGGCAATGGCACCACACTTGCCACTCACGCCGACCGCGAACAGCTATTTAAACGCGCAGGACAACGCATTGTTGAATTGGCTCGCCAATACTATGAGCAAGATGATGAAAGTGCCTTACCGCGCAATATCGCCCAATACAACGCCTTTCAAAATGCCATGTGTTTAGATATTGCCATGGGCGGATCAACCAACACGATTCTGCACTTTTTAGCCGCTGCGCAAGAAGCAGGGATTGATTTCACCATGAAAGATATTGATGCTTTAAGCCATAAGGTGCCACAACTATGTAAAGTTGCACCCAATACGCCCAAGTATCACATCGAAGATGTCCATCGCGCCGGTGGCATTATGGCAATTTTGGGTGAACTAGATCGCGCGGGCTTACTCGATACCACGGTGCCTACCGTGCACTCGCCCACACTAAAAGATGCCTTAGATGAGTGGGATATTATGCGCAAGCCATCTGAAGCCGTGATGCATTTTTTCAAAGCAGGCCCCGCCGGTATCCCGACCCAAACGGCTTTTAGTCAGAATACACGCTGGCCCACCTTGGATGCCGATCGCGAACACGGCTGTATTCGCTCACTGGAGCACTGCTTTAACAAAGAAGGTGGCCTCGCGGTACTCTATGGCAATATCGCAGAAGATGGCTGCGTGGTTAAAACCGCAGGCGTCGATGAAGATATATTAGTATTTGAAGGCAATGCACACGTTGTCGAGTCGCAAGATGAGGCGGTTGAGAATATTTTGGCTGATAAAGTCGTTGCCGGTGATATCGTGGTCGTTCGTTACGAAGGCCCCAAGGGTGGACCTGGCATGCAAGAAATGCTGTATCCCACGAGTTATATAAAATCCAAAGGCTTAGGTAAAGCCTGCGCACTCTTAACCGATGGGCGCTTTTCCGGCGGAACGTCGGGTTTATCCATTGGTCATGTCTCTCCAGAAGCAGCGGCAGGTGGTGCCATTGGACTCGTCAAAAATGGCGATAAAATTAAAATCGATATTCCTAATCGCAGCATTAATTTATTAGTTTCCGAAGAGGAACTTGCCAACCGTCGCGTCGAGCAGGACAAAAAAGGCTGGAAACCCGCAAAAGAACGACCACGTAAAGTCAGTGCCGCACTAAAAGCCTATGCGGCCTTTGTAACCAGCGCGGATAAAGGAGCGGTTAGAGATTTATCGCTATTGGAAAAGTAAGTTTTGTTAATTGCATTAACAAAGGCGTTATCAGCAATGATAGCGCCTTTTTTATTATTCATTGCTGGGCTAATAGGCTAACCCATACTGTCATTAACACGGTAAGAAAATAACCATTGAAAGCGTGACTTTTTCGACAAGCACTCATCGACTAGCGTGATACAATCCGCTTACCCCATTAACAAATTTTATTAATCTGAGCAGATCCATTATGACTCTTACGGAACTACGCTACATCGTAACACTAGCTCAGGAAGAACATTTTGGTCGAGCTGCTGACCGTTGCCATGTATCACAACCCACCCTGAGTGTGGCCGTCAAAAAATTAGAAGAAGAATTAGGCGTAGCCTTGTTTGAACGCTCTAAAACCCGTGTCAGTCCAACCCCCATGGGAGAGTTAATCGTCGCCCAAGCACAAAAAGTACTGGAACAAACCTCCGCCATTAAAGATATCGCCAGCATGGGGAAAGATCAGCTAGGTAGCCCATTAAAGGTTGGAGCCATTTTTACCATTGGCCCTTACTTATTCCCCAAATTTATCCCTAAATTACAAAAAATAGCGCCTAAAATGCCCCTATATGTTGAAGAGGGCTTTACTGCAACACTTCGCCAACGCCTCCGCAAAGGTGAGCTGGATGTGATCATTGTTGCCTTACCCTTTACAGAAGCCGATGTAGTTACCCAAAAACTCTATGAAGAGCCTTTTGTGGTTTCACTACCCGCACAACATCCTCTAGCGGTACACGACAGTATTCACTCGGAGCAATTGACCGATGAAAACGTTCTCTTGCTTGGGCCCGGTCACTGTTTCCGCGATCAAATTTTAGAAGCTTGCCCCAATATCCAAACCACCTCAGCGGACGATGCTAAAAATATTCGCACAGCAACGGAGGGTAGCTCCCTGGAAACCCTGCGACATATGGTCGCCTCCGGAATCGGCATTACAGTGTTGCCTGAGTCTGCAGCAACCAGTCGTTATGAGAATAGCGCTTTAGTGACACGGCCATTGGCAGATACCCATGCCATGCGTACGGTTGCCCTTGCATGGAGAGCCAGTTTTCCGCGTCACAAGGCAATCGATGCCCTACGTGAGGCGATTCTAGAGTCAGTAAAAACTCACTAACATAGACTTGGTTGATGAACCCGCCAGTTACCGCTCATAAACACGCTGCCCTGCTAAAACAGCTCCCTCTGACCAAACTCAAAGGCGTGGGAGCACAACTTGCAGGAAAGCTAGAAAAGCTGGGCATATACAACCTACAAG
>JBNKUQ010000082.1:0-14617 GCA_050298695.1 Cellvibrionaceae bacterium | reverse complement strand
AAATGTGGATTGCAATTTCTTGTCTGTCTTATCGGTTGATGCTTTCAATGAAAAACCTGTCTGTCTTTTTAACCATATAAAAAACCATACTGCTTATCTTTTGAACCATATTGCCAGTTTGCCAACTAGGAAGTATTCGCTCTTAGAGAATGGTCACTGTTTGGATTAGTACTGCCATGATATGATGCGCGCTATTTTACTGACTACAGCTATTTTTTCCATAGAAGCTCACAGTCATAGTTCATTGGCGCTTATTCCGAGACAATTAAGAAGAATACCAGGTCATCCCCGCGAAGGCCGGAATGACGACGGGACATTGATGTTGTCACCAGTGTATTTTTTAACTGACTTGTTAGTAAGCCTGCCAGTGGGCACCTTATCATACTTAAATTGCTAACTTGTATTGGAATCTTTTCATGACTGTCCAAAAACATCACCGTCTTCTTATTCTAGGTTCTGGCCCCGCTGGATACACTGCAGCCATTTATGCCGCTCGAGCCAATTTAAGCCCTGTTGTCATTACGGGTATGCAGCAAGGCGGCCAATTAACTACGACCACTGAGGTCGAGAATTGGCCAGGCGGTATAGAAGCCCTTCAAGGGCCTGACTTAATGGTGCAAATGCAACAACATGCTGAACGCTTTAATACCGATATAATTTTTGACCATATCAATGAAGTCGACCTCAGTGTGCGCCCCTTTGTTATCAAGGGTAATGATATCTATACCTGTGATGCGCTCATTATTGCTACTGGTGCTTCAGCGCGCTATCTCGGCCTAGAGTCGGAGAAAGCATTTATGGGTAAAGGCGTTAGCGCCTGCGCAACCTGCGATGGTTTCTTTTACCGAGATCAAAAAGTGGCTGTTATTGGTGGCGGCAACACAGCGGTGGAAGAAGCGCTCTACCTCTCCAACATTTGTAAAGAAGTGGTATTAGTACACCGTAGAGATAGTTTACGTGCTGAGAAAATTTTACAAGATAAGCTGATGGAAAAGGCTGAAAATGGCAACATTACTCTTATTTGGAACCACACCCTCGATGAAGTTTTAGGTGATAAGACTGGCGTGACGGGTATGCGAGTCAAGCACACTGATACCAACGAAACTCAGGATATTGATTTGCAAGGGGTCTTTATTGCTATCGGCCACACGCCCAATACCAGCATATTTGAAGGCCAGCTAGAGATGAAAGACGGCTATATTATGATTAATAGCGGCCTTAATGGTAATGCGACCCAAACCAGTGTTGCAGGCGTTTTTGCCGCGGGTGATGTTGCTGACCATGTTTATCGACAAGCTATCACATCGGCAGGTTCTGGCTGTATGGCTGCGCTAGACGCAGAAAAATATTTAGATAAATAAAATCAATCAGTTACCGTTCAAAGTTAAAGTAAAAACTAAAAAATGCGACTCCCCTGGCTCGATCCATCCCGCATCGCCTTTCCGGATACTAGCCAAGCTCTCAGTGATCCCAATGGCTTGCTGGCCGCAGGGGGAGCGCTTTCCCAAGAATGGCTTGTAAAAGCTTATCAGCAAGGCATCTTTCCCTGGTTTAATGAAGGTGATCCTATTCTATGGTGGACACCGTCACCCCGAATGGTCCTTTACCCACATCAACTCCATCTCAGTAAAAGCTTACGTAAAGTACTACGTAAAGGCGGTTTTAAAGTCACAATTAACCGTGCTTTTAATGAAGTTATTCACGCCTGCTCAGAACCACGTGATTCAGCAGGGGAAGAGCCTGGAAGCTGGATTACACCCGCAATGATGGATGCCTATATCGAACTACATAAAGCGGGTTATAGTCACTCGGTAGAGGTATGGCAGGAGCAAGATTTAGTAGGAGGATTATATGGTTTAGCCTTGGGACATGTTTTTTTTGGTGAGTCGATGTTTAGTCGCATGACCAATGGTTCAAAAATTGCGATGGCCTACCTAGTCGAACACCTGAAACAGTGGCAATATAAGCTTATTGATTGCCAAGTTTACAATGATCACCTCAGCAGCCTTGGAGCCATTGAAATCGATCGTTTAAGTTTTGAGCAATTAATTCATCAACATACCAATGGCAGGCGCGCACCAGTAGAACAATGGAAAGAACAAGTACTGCTGTTACCAAAGGAGAGCTGGTAGATTAGAAGGACTACAGATACAAAATAGAGAAATTGCTTATAAAGGCAAAAAATGAGTTTAAACGAAACCATAAAACTGATCGAGCAACCCACTAGCGAGCTGGAATCGTTACAGTTTTTCCAAACTCAGCCTCACACTTGCAGTTACCTAAGCAATCAAAGCGCTACAACAGTGTTTTTAAACCCTCAGCAAAAGCTGGATCAAGCGCTCTACTCCCAATTATCCGAATACGGCTTCAGGCGCAGCGGAAAGCACATCTATAAGCCTATGTGCGAGGACTGCCATGCTTGTATCCCTATCAGAATTCCCGTATCACTATTTAAGCCTAAGCGACAGCACAAGCGGACATGGAAGCGCAATCAAGATTTGACCATATCTGTCGTGAGATCCATTGATACAGATGAACACTATGCGCTATACCAAAGTTACATTAATGAACGTCACGCTGATGGAGATATGTTCCCACCGTCAAAAGAACAATTTAAAAGCTTTTTAGCTAACCATTGGCCCTCATCGCGCTATTTTGAATTTCGTTTTGAAGGTAAGCTTATTGCCACCTCAGTCGCTGACGTATTAGGTAACGGTATTTCGGCAGTCTACAGTTATTATGATCCTTGTGAACAGCCACGCAGTCTAGGCACATTTATTATTCTCTATTTGATCGACCAGGCAAAGCAGTTGCAATTACCCTCTTTATACCTGGGATATTGGATTAAGTCCTCTCCAAAAATGAACTATAAATCCACTTTCCGGCCGTTAGAAGTACAAGATGGAGCAAGTTGGTTGTTAGTTTTATAACTATTCTGTGCAAATAAGCCCTAGTATAAGTGTTAGTTTTTACATTTTCGGACTTCGCCCCTTGGCTATCACTGAAAAATCAGGCACAATGCGCCGCTCGTTTTACAGGCTCATATGAGGTTTATGCCGAATGGCAAAAGAAGACAATATTGAATTTGATGGCGAAGTGATCGATACCTTGCCTAACACTACGTTTAAGGTCAAGCTAGAAAACGGTCACGTGGTCAATGCACATATCTCCGGTAAAATGCGTAAAAACTATATTCGTATATTAACGGGCGATAAAGTTAAAGTTGAAATGACTCCTTACGATCTAACTAAGGGCCGCATCACTTTTCGTGCGCGCTAATTCTTAAGCATTAAATCTTTCATCTCAAACCACTATTCCTAGCAAGGTAAAGCATAAATACCTTGTTAGGAGCAAGTCGCCTATCCATTCTCTCCTTCTCCTTTTAAACGTTGGTGCACCTTGTTCAATAAAGCTTGGTTGTCTTTAACTTCCTGAATAATCTTCTTATAGGACAATAGTGGCATTGATTTTTCTTGATGCTCTTTAGCGATCGCCACAAGTACTTTTCCATGCTGCAAAAAAATCTTATAAGCCTCTAACAAAGTAAACTTTGGATCGAACATATTCGTAGGCAAAGAGGCAATCCCATTTACCTCAATCACCACAAAATCGCCCGCAAGAAAAGCTTCTTCACTTTCAGCTTTAACGTCAAAACGACCAAAGTTGTAACCGGGTTGATCATCAAAAAAAT
Organism: Cellvibrionaceae bacterium; assembly: GCA_050298695.1. Lineage (GTDB taxonomy): Bacteria > Pseudomonadota > Gammaproteobacteria > Pseudomonadales > Cellvibrionaceae > CANLBN01. The sequence goes on along the minus strand of JBNKUQ010000082.1, from coordinate 10,926 downwards.
CAAAGACAGCGCGCTCCAAAGCCGGCGTAACAAGATGTGTATCATCCGTAAATTTGCACCCCAGGGTATGTGAACCAATAAAAGATAAACGTACCTCTTCACCTTCTTTAGGAATTTTGCTGGTATCGATAGATTGCAAAAAAGCATGCCAATGGTGCGTGTAACGCTCATGCCTTCTAGCCAAAATAGAAATCGTATCGCGACCATTACCAATGACACTCGGAAAGTGCTTTTTATTAATACCTGAAATCTTATTTTGACCTCTATAACGAGTAAAAAAGATACCGTATTCATGCTCAAAGGGAGTAAATTTTTGCAAAATAAAATCACCTAAGAGCAAGGGAATTTTTGCTTCTATATCCTGAAGGTTGTTCAGTTTACAAATACCTTTACCCACACAACCTACATCGGATTTTAAAATAGCCGGATAGCCATACTCTTGAACAAACGCTTTAGTCTCTTGTATTTTTTCTTCCAGGCTCTGAGATGACTTAAGCAGTATTGTTGGTAAAAAATAATCTTGCTTAAAAACCAACTGGCTTTCGTACTTTGAACCTATCCCTATTTCACCATGGTCTAAAGCATAATTAGCTTTTGCTAACGATTTAATTGAAATCCGATTAAGCAAACAATAAAAACCTAATGTTAAGTAATAAGGAATTTCAAATAAACGGGGATGCCAAAATTCGTGATGTTTGATCATAGTAAAGTTGTAACTTGGAAAGTTGCTACCGGGACAATAAAAATATACATCGTCATCCCCGCCTTCCCGGGAGTGACGCTAAAAATAATCATCAATTGATATTAACTCAATGTATTCTTTTTAAAGTCTCTTGTTAGTAAAATGGTTTAAGTTGAAGTTAGCCTCTAGCTTTAAGATAGATACCTGCATTCGTCGGTATGACTGCAAGAGTAATATCTTTAACATTATCACAGTATATTCTTTTTAAAAATCTCGCTAGCTTTCTAGCAAACACATCCTGTATATGCCCTGCTCTTGCGCATCCATGCGCTCGCAGGATACCGTACATCCTGTACATAAAAAAACAGGCCACTAAAAAGTGGCCTGTAAACAAACAACTAAGAGAGAGTAAAAATTAAGCTGTTTCTAGCTCGTCCTCGATAGATAAATTGATATCATCATTTGCAACCGTAACATGGACAGTACCGCCGTTACTAAGTTCACCAAACAATACCAATTCAGCTAAAGGTTTCTTCAACTTTTCTTGGATTAAACGTGCCATCGGCCTTGCACCCATTTTAACATCATAGCCATGCTCCGCTAACCATTCGCGCGCCTCATCCTCAATGGCAAGTATTACTCGCTTCTCATCCAATTGCGATTGCAGCTGAACCAAGAATTTATCAACCACGGTTTTAACCACATCGAAAGACAAGGCCGAGAATTGAATAATCGAATCAAGACGATTACGGAACTCGGGTGTAAAGGTTCTTTTCAGAGCTTCCATACCATCGGAACTATGATCTTGACGAGTGAAGCCAATGGACGCTCGACTCATTTCTTCAGCACCAGCATTAGTCGTCATAATAAGGACCGTATTGCGAAAATCTGCTTTACGTCCGTTATTATCAGTTAAGGTTCCATGATCCATAACTTGTAGTAATAAGTTAAACACTTCAGGGTGCGCCTTTTCGATCTCATCCAATAGGATAATGCTATGTGGTTGCTTGGTAACAGCATCTGTCAATAAACCACCTTGATCAAAACCCACATAACCAGGGGGAGCACCAATCAAACGTGATACCGTGTGGCGCTCCATATATTCAGACATATCAAAGCGAATTAAATCCACGCCCATTGCTTCGGAAAGTTGCTTACACAATTCTGTTTTACCAACACCTGTAGGCCCGGCGAACAAGAACGAACCGATGGGTTTATCTTCCGCACTTAAACCAGCACGAGACAATTTAATCGCTGTTGATAGTGCATCAATCGCTTCATCCTGGCCGAACACCGTCATTTTGAGCGTACTATCTAATTTACGTAGCTGCTCTTTATCTGATGTTGATACCGTTTTAGCTGGGATGCGCGCAATTTTTGCAACCACATGCTCAATGTCGTGAACGCCTAATTGCTTCTTACGCTTGCTAGGTGCAAGCAACTGCTGATAAGCGCCCGCTTCATCGATAACATCAATGGCTTTATCAGGCATAAATCGATCATTGATATAGCGGCTGGATAGCTCAGCAGCTGAACGTAATGCAGCATCGGTATATTTAATATGGTGATGCTCTTCAAAACGCGATTTAAGCCCTTTAAGTATTTTGTAAGTATCTTCGACACTAGGCTCAACGACATCCACTTTTTGAAAACGACGCGAGAGTGCGCGATCCTTATCAAAAATGCCACGGTATTCTTGATAAGTTGTTGAGCCTATACAACGTATTTCACCGGAAGACAAAAGTGGCTTTAACAAGTTTGAGGCATCCATCACCCCACCTGAAGCCGCACCAGCGCCAATGATTGTATGAATTTCATCGACAAATAAATGGAGCGATCACGTTTCTTTAATTCTGCTAACAATGCTTTAAAACGCTTCTCAAAATCGCCGCGATATTTAGTACCCGCAAGCAAGGCCCCCATATCTAAGGAATACACCACACTTCCTTCTAGGATTTCAGGAACATCGCCATCTACAATGCGTTTCGCCAAACCTTCTGCTATAGCAGTTTTACCCACGCCTGATTCACCAACAAGGAGAGGGTTATTTTTACGTCGACGTGACAATATTTGTGTCACTCGTTCTACTTCATGATCTCGGCCGACAAGGGGATCGATTTTGCCGCTATCCGCCAAGGCATTTAAATTCGTTGCATAACTTTCTAATGGGTCTGCATTAGCATTTACGCCATCAGCACTCTCATTCATTTCATCATGCTGTTCATGTCCTTCCGAAGCATTGTTATTACCAACTTTTGAAATACCGTGAGTAATGTAGTTAACAATATCCAAGCGAGCGATACTTTGCATTTTAAGAAAGTAAACTGCCTGACTTTCTTGCTCACTAAAAATTGCTACGAGTACATTAGCACCCGTTACTTCTTTTTTACCAGACGACTGGACATGAAAAACAGCGCGCTGTAGAACACGCTGAAAGCCAAGTGTAGGCTGAGTTTCGCGATCACTATCAGTGTCGGGAATCAAGGGCGTGGTCGAATCCACAAACTCGACGAGTTCATTACGCAGGTTAGCAATGTCTGCACCACATGAGGTTAACACCTGCATAGCAGCATCGTTGTCCAATAGGGCCAAAAGTAGATGCTCGACAGTCATGAATTCATGACGTTTAACGCGAGCACCTTTGAAGGCGTCGTTTAATGTTTGCTCAAGCTCTTTACTTAACATGGTATATCCTCATCGCTAACGTAAATACGTTGTCACTTAGGTTTCGTCTTCTTCGACGGCCTCGATTTCACACACTAAAGGATGTTCATTTTCCTGTGCGTATTCCACGACCTGTGCGGCTTTAGTTTCTGCAACATCTTTAGTATAGATGCCGCAAACCGCTTTTCCTTCCGTGTGTACCTGCAACATCACACGAGTGGCCTTTTCTCTATCCATTGAAAAGAACGCTTGCAAAACATGAACCACAAATTCCATTGGCGTGTAATCATCGTTAATCATTAAGACTTTATAGAGAGAAGGCCGTTTAATTTTTGGCCGGACTGCCTCTAGAAGAAGGCCACCACCACTGTGATAGTCCTCACCCTCCTTGTCTTTACTTAAGCGTAGTCGATGATTTTCAAGAATACCCATATCAAATTGTGCTAAAAATTGCATTTCCTAGGGAACCTCTGAATAAGTCCAAAGTTTAGATTAATTAATAAACACCTTGCATCAATGTATTTATTTGCATGTGACGAAAAATGCGCCTTACTGACCAGAATGATCAAAAGTTTGACATTATCACACCAATTGCGTATAAAATGAGCGCTGAGTCTGAAAATTGTCACTGTGATGAAGTTCACGCTCAGGCTTATGATAACATGCAGCGATATGTGCCTAATGGACCCTAATATGGGGTTTTGTTTTGTTAATTGCAATTAAAGAAGGAATTACTATGGCAACAGGTAGAGTTAAGTGGTTTAACAACGCAAAAGGTTATGGTTTTATCATATCCGATAAAAACGATAGCGATCTTTTTGCCCACTACTCATCTATTCAAATGGATGGTTATAGGACCTTGAAAGCAGGTCAGGCAGTTACCTTCGATATTATTGACGGTGACAAGGGCTCTCACGCAGTGAATATCGTACCTGAAGTAGAAGATATTCAAGCGACTGAGTCTAACTCTACGCAGACTACAGTAACTAATAGCGATTCTGTAGAAACAGCCTGATAAGATAGTAATCAAGGTTACTTTCTCTTGTTGAGAGTTCCCAACTCACTCAACTCGTTCCCTTGCACCCTATTTTCACACACTGAACCCTTCCCTCCATACTAAAACAAAATTACACGTCTCTTATCTGATAGATGATGGGATACTTTAGATTGATAAAAACACTAAGACGATGGAAAAGTTTGAATTTTGCACTATAAAAATATTTCGCAACAGCACATAAAAATTGAAAGAATTATGGATATTCTTACCCGCTTTCAAATATTGATGAAAAAGAAAAAACTTTAAATGACTCTTTTAAAGCTGCTATTTTTTCCAAAGCAGATATTGAATTTTTATTGGCACAAGCTGAAATTCAACGGCATTTATCGCTTGTCCACATTCTCAACAAGAAGAAGCAAGATTTAGAGTTTCAGGAAAATGAAGCAGCCGCAAAAAAAGAATCGTTTATTAAAAAACTGCTTACTGGTTTATCTATAGGGCCATTTTAGAAATATTTTTTAATACAGAATAAAACTCAAAAACCCGGTCAATTTTAATGGCCGGGTTTTTAAACAATTAAAAAGAAGACAATAATTCATTAAGTGTTTGACTTGGTCGCATTACATCAGCTGCGAGCCTATCATCCATTAAATAGTAACCGCCAATATCAGCTGGCTTTCCTTGTACAGCATTAAGCTCCTCAACAATTTTGTTTTCACTAGCCGCTAATTTTTCGGATAGCTCGCGGAACCTGGCTTTTAAATCACTATCGTCGTTCTGCTCGGCAAGCGCCTGGGCCCAATACAATGCGATATAAAAGTGACTGCCACGATTATCTAAACCACCGATACGTCTTGAAGGCGATTTATTATTATCCAACAGTTGCCCCGTCGCTTTATCCAGTGTATCGGCTAAGACTTGAGCTTTAGGATTACTAAATGCATTAGCCAAATGCTCCAACGAAACAGATAAAGCCAAAAACTCGCCTAGAGAATCCCAGCGCAAATAGTTTTCTTCTAGCAATTGTTGTACGTGCTTAGGCGCGGAACCGCCCGCTCCGGTTTCAAATAAACCACCACCGTTCATCAACGGCACAATTGATAACATTTTTGCACTGGTCCCCAACTCAAGAATAGGGAATAAGTCCGTGAGATAATCACGTAGTACATTACCGGTGACAGAAATAGTATCTTTACCTTCAACGATACGCTCCAATGAAAAACGAGTGGCATCTACAGGCGCCATAATATGAATTTCAAGGCCGCTGGTCTCAAGGTCTTGTAGATAATGCTTAACTTTAGCGATTAACTGAGCATCGTGAGCACGATTCTCATCCAACCAGAAAACGGCTGGGGATCCTGTCGCTCTGGCACGAGTCACGGCTAATTTTACCCAATCTTGAATCGGTGCGTCTTTTGCCTGACACATACGCCAAATATCACCGCTTTCTACACTGTGTTCCATTAAGGTTGTCCCGGTATTATCTACAACACGAACCGTACCAGGAGCAGATATTTCAAAGGTCTTATCGTGTGAGCCATACTCTTCCGCCTTTTGTGCCATTAGCCCTACGTTAGGAACACTACCCATTGTTGTTGGGTCAAAAGCACCATGCTTTTTACAGAAATCAATAGTTTCCTGGTAGACGCCTGAGTAGCTGCGATCAGGAATGATGGCTTTGGTATCTTTTAACTTTCCATCAGGGCCCCACATTTGGCCTGAGGAACGAATAGCCGCTGGCATAGAGGCATCAACAATCACATCACTGGGTACATGTAAATTAGTAATACCTTTATCGGAGTTTACCATCGCAAGTGCTGGACGCTTGTCATAGCAGGCCTGAATGGCGGCATTAATTTCCGCTTGTTTATCGGCAGGTAATTGTTCCAGCTTGCTATATAGAGAACCCAAACCATTATTCGTATCAACGCCCAACTCTTCAAATAAATCGGCGTATTTCTCAAAGACCTCCGCAAAGAAAACGGTCACCGCGTGACCAAAGATAATGGGGTCAGAGACCTTCATCATAGTTGCCTTAAGATGAATCGATAGCAGTACATCTTCTTCTTTAGCCGCACTAATTTCTTTTTCTAAAAAAGTACGTAACGCGGAGCAACTCATGCAAGAAGCATCAATAATCTCTCCACTTAAAACGGGGGTTGATTCTTTTAAAACGGTGATACTGCCATCAGCAGCAACATGCTCAATACGCACGTCACCTTCTATCTCGATAGTAGTGGACTGTTCGCTGCCGTAAAAATCACCTTCTGGCATACTGGCCACATGAGTTTTTGAGTCACTACTCCACGCACCCATGGAATGTGGATTTTTACGGGCATACTGTTTAACAGAAGCAGGGGCTCGACGATCGGAGTTACCTTCTCGCAAAACCGGATTAACAGCACTGCCTTTAATTTTGTCATAACGGGATTTTATGTCTTTTTCTTCATCTGTCTGAGGCTCATCTGGATAATTGGGTAACGCATAGCCCTTGTCTTGTAATTCCTTGATGGCTGCCTTCAGCTGGGGCATGGAAGCACTAATATTGGGTAACTTGATAATATTGGCTTGCGGTGTTTTCGCTAAATCACCTAGCTCAGTTAGGGCATCACCAATTCGTTGCTCTGGCTTTAACTTATCCGGAAAGTTAGCAATAATGCGGCCAGCCAAAGAAATATCCCGAGCTTCAACTTCAACACCAGCCGCTTGTGTAAAAGCTTCAACAATCGGTAGGAGTGAATAAGTGGCCAATGCAGGGGCTTCATCTGTTTTTGTGTAGATAATCTTTGGCTTGTCAGTGCTCATTGTTGATTCTGTCCTCTGGTAAGCGGTAGTTAGGTGTGACTTTTGTGTCGCAACACGGCGGGTTTTGTAAAGTGCGGCGATTGTACCATGGAGGGTATTATAAACATGATACTATTTTCTGATATTCACTATAACTACTGCTTATGATGTTTGGAGTTGTTTAACGATGGCTACGCTAATTTTATTTAACAAGCCTTATCATGTTCTCTCCCAGTTTACTGATAAAGAAGGTGGTAGCGAGCAACAGACAAAGCGGAAAACTCTCGCAGATTTCATCAAGTTATCCTCCGTCTACCCTGCTGGTCGTCTGGACTATGACTCTGAAGGTTTACTGTTACTTACTGATGACGGTCAATTACAACGCCAAATAAGCCACCCCAATTACAAATTGCCTAAAACCTACTGGGTTGAAGTTGAAGGAATTCCAACTCGAGAAGCGCTTATGAAGCTTGAAAATGGCGTCAAACTAAAAGATGGTATAACTAAAAAAGCCCAAGCCAAGCTTATTGAAACTCCAAATATCTGGGATCGACACCCTCCTGTACGATTTCGCGAAAATATTCCTACTCAATGGCTTGAACTAATCATCACTGAAGGCCGCAACCGCCAAGTACGTAGAATGACGGCTGCCATCGGCTTCCCTACGCTGCGCTTGATCCGAGTAGCTATTGGCCCCTGGCAAGTCAGTTCTCTCAAGCCTGGCGAATGGCAACAACAAACTGTTCACAGTAGCAATATGGGCTTCCATAAAAACGCCAGTAAAAACAAAGTAAAGTAAGGTTAAATCTACCCACTACAATCATAAGGAAAAATAGACATGCCAGACTCCCAGCCCAAAACGCGTTGGACTCCCCATGTTACTGTAGCGACAGTGGTTGAAAAAGATGGGCGCTATTTGCTAGTACATGAAGAGCCAGAGGGAATTGCGGTGTATAACCAACCTGCGGGCCACCTTGATGAAGGAGAAAGTCTGATAGCCGCCGCAATGCGTGAGACCCTCGAAGAAACGGGCTGGGAAGTTGATATTAGAGGATATTTGGGGGTCTATCGATTTGTTGCCCCTAATGGTATTACTTACATGCGTCACGGTTTTGCCGCAAGCCCTCGCAAATATCACAAAGAAGCTGAACTTGATCAAGGCATTATCAAAGCGCTCTGGCTCTCCTATGAAGAAATTCAACAGCGACAACACCAAATGCGGAGTCCTATGGTAATTAACTTAATCGAAGATTACCGAGCTAGGCATCTATATCCCCTGTCTCTATTGCATGAGACTTAAAATATTATTCTTCCCAACTTTTTAGCAGGATATGCTGTCTCATGGTGTGGTAGTTAAGACTTAGGGCCGCTAGAATACGCCCCTCAAAATCCATCTTATGTAGCGATCAATTATGCAGCAAACTCATGCAGACACTTTGGACCCAGCCAGTACCCGCGTGATGGTTGGTATGTCTGGAGGCGTTGATTCATCTGTCACTGCCCTACTCCTATTGCAACAAGGCTTTCAAGTCGAAGGCTTATTTATGAAAAATTGGGATGAGGATGACAATACGGAATACTGCACAGCCAAAGCAGACCTAGCGGACGCTCAAAGTGTGTGCGATAAACTAGGGATTACCCTGCATACTGCTAATTTTGCCGCTGAATATTGGGAGAATGTTTTTGAATATTTTTTAGCGGAGTATAAAGCGGGAAGAACTCCCAACCCCGATATTCTCTGCAACCGCGAAATCAAATTCAAAGTCTTTTTAGACTACGCGCAATTATTAGGCGCAGATATGATAGCCACTGGCCATTATGTTCGTCGAAAAAAAGTTTTTCTAGATAATGTTCATCAACAAAACGAAAATGACGAAGGTAACAAAAGTAACGAAAATACCCAAAGTAGCGAAACTCATCTTTTAAAAGGTTTAGATGCGAATAAAGACCAAAGTTACTTTTTACATGCGGTAGGCGGTGAAGAGTTCGCTAAAAGTCTCTTTCCTGTTGGAGAGCTTGAAAAACCTCAAGTGCGAACACTAGCAGAAGAGCATGGCCTAATTACCCACAGTAAAAAAGACAGCACGGGCATTTGCTTTATTGGTGAGAGACGTTTTAGTGATTTTTTGGAGCAGTATTTACCTGCACAGCCTGGTGAGATTATTAATGACTCAGGAAAAGTCTTGGGGCAACACAATGGCTTGATGTACCACACAATTGGACAGCGGCAAGGCTTGGGAATCGGAGGTATCAAAAATGCAGGTGATGCGCCTTGGTATGTAGCCGACAAAGTTCTTGGTAAAAATCAACTATTGGTAGTTCAAGGTAAAAATCATCCCTTGCTGTTTCATAAACACTTAAATGCAAATCAAATTCATTGGATTAATGCCGAGCCGAAAAATCTATCGTTTAATTGTTATGCAAAAGTTCGCTACCGCCAAGCAGACCAACATTGTCGCGTCGATATTGTAGACGATACGATATCGGTTCTATTTGACGAACCTCAACGTGCCATAACCCCCGGCCAATCCATTGTCTTGTATGATGGTGACCGATGTTTAGGTGGCGGTGTTATACAATCACGGCAATAATTTTTAGAACTAATTCCAATTAAATCCAAACGATTTAGGAGATTTTTTTGAGCATCGATGTCAAAGGCCAAACTATCGCACTGGCCGCAGTGTTTCAATTTGCGAGTCAAGTTGAACAATTAGCCAAAACCGGACATGTGCCACAGCAGCAATTTCAAATTGCCGTTAATAGCCTATTTTCTCAGAACCCCAAAAGTACCATTGATGTTTATGGAGGCATGAGACACTTGGAAACGGGGCTCACTGCCCTTATTAATAGCCTGCAGAGAAAAAGTTCTCGTAGTAATGATTGTGTTCGCTATGTGATGGGCATATTACATTTACAACGTCGTTTAGAAAAACATCACAGTATGTTGGGAACGATTGCAACACGTTTAGATAAAAGTCGCCAGCAGCTGGGGCACTTTTCCGCAACACACGACAATGTGATTGCTGGTTTGGCGGATATTTATTCCGATACCATAAGTACATTTAGTTTCCGTATACAGGTGATGGGGGAATATCAGCATTTACAACAACCTCGAATTGCGAACCAAATTAGAACCTTACTCTTTGCTGGAATTCGCTCAGCGGTATTGTGGAGACAACTGGGCGGCCGACGCCTTAAAATTATTTTTAATCGCAATAAAATGGCAAATATTGCCGAACAGTTACTTGAAGAGGCTAAGAGAGAACATTTACAGTAAGGGCTCCTCTAAAAATTGTCTTTTTGCCCGCTGGCGGCGTTGCGGTCGTAGCTTTTCCGTTCGCCCGGCCTAACCAGCGAACAAAAATTCTAATTTTTAGAGATATTCGTAAGGCACTTTTTTGAAAACAAATGTAAGAGAATAGATTATTCTATGAATACTTTTTTAGATTCGCTTCGCAGCTGGCTACAACAACACATTATTGGACAAGAATATCTTATCGATAGATTGTTAATCGCATTGCTTGCCGATGGTCATCTACTGGTAGAAGGAGCACCGGGATTGGCAAAGACTAAAGCCATCAAACAACTCGCACAAGGTATCGAAGCCGACTTTCAGCGAGTTCAATTTACTCCCGACCTACTCCCTACGGATATTACGGGTACGGATATTTATCGTTCACAAGACCATAGTTTTGAGTTTCAGCCTGGCCCTATTTTTCATAACTTAGTATTGGCTGATGAAATTAACCGTGCTCCCGCTAAAGTGCAATCCGCTTTACTCGAAGCCATGGCAGAACGC
>JBNKUQ010000081.1:14468-14727 GCA_050298695.1 Cellvibrionaceae bacterium | reverse complement strand
ATCGATTTGCAGCAACGGACAGTGTTTCCCCTGACAAGCGTGGTAAAGCCATTGCGTGGGTGATGTCAGGCGGCATTGTTGCTGCGTTGGTCGCCCCCACATTGGCATTATGGGCAAAAGACGCGTTAGTCCTCTACGTTTTTGCAGGCTCTTACATTCTCACCGCTGCCTTGAGTGCTATGACGTTTTTATTGTGTCTATGGATACCCAGCCAGCCCTTGATTTCCAACAGCACTGATAATAATGGACGCTCACTACT
>JBNKUQ010000081.1:10968-14458 GCA_050298695.1 Cellvibrionaceae bacterium | reverse complement strand
GCAACCTCTTTTTATTACCGCTATCAGTAATAGTATGGTGAGCCACGGCGTGATGGTGTTGATCATGGTATCAACTCCTCTGGCAATGTTGGCTTGCTACCATAAGGTGAGTGATGCAACGTATGTGATCCAGTGGCATGTGCTAGGCATGTTTTTACCCTCATTTTTTTCCGGTAAGTTAGTCGATCGATTTGGTGCTCATCGCATGACTCTTTTGGGAATATTGATTTTGTTATCGTGTATAGCTGTATCACTTGCAGATGTCGCATTAGTAAATTTTTATGTGGGTTCTTTTTTGCTGGGTATTGGCTGGAATTTTATGTATACGGCAGGATCAACAATGTTGACCAACAGCCACTTACCAGAAGAGCGCGGGCAGGTACAAGGTTTTGCTGAATTGATTGCTAGTCTATTGGCGGCAGTCGCTACTTTTGGTTCTGGCGTCTTGCTTCATCACTTTAGCTGGCAAGTTGTCAATTTAGGCAGTTTACCACTGCTGCTCGTTGCCGCATTGATTACCTTGTATTACAAACCAGTAATTCTGCATTGATGCACATCCTTGTTTTGGTAAACGGCATGAACTCACATCTTTTCCATGACTTCAATGCCCAGTAATTCCAAACCTAAACGTAAAACAGTGGCAGTACTGTGGCTTAGTTTTAAACGACTATTTTTATCCGCTTCGCTAACACCTTCTTTTAAGATGGGGCAGCTTTCGTAAAAACTCATAAATAAACTGGCAAGGTCGTAGAGATAATTACATAGCAAATGAGGGTAGGCCTCTTTACTGACTTGTTCGACGATGTCGTTAAATTGCAAACACTTGATAGCCAATACTTTTTCATTTTCGTGCTCAAGCATAATATCACCAGTAATAGACGATGGGTCTAATCCTGCTTTGCGAAAAATACTCTGTGTACGTGTGTAAGCATATTGTAAGTAAGGAGCGGTATTACCTTCGAAACTGAGCATGGTTTCCCAATTAAAAACGTAGTCGCTGGTACGCGTTTTTGATAAGTCGGCATATTTAATGGCGCCGATGCCGACCTTGCGACTAATTTCTTGATATTCTTCTTCACTCAGCTCTTTCTTTTTATCGCGCACTCTCACGAGTTTATCGGCGCGTTCAATGGCTTCATCGAGTAGGGCTGATAGTTTAACTGTTCCGCCATCGCGTGTTTTAAAGGGCTTGCCATCGTTGCCCATCACCGTACCAAAGGCGTGATGCTCCAAGCTGATTTGTTCAGGAACAAACTTCGCTTTGCGCGCGATGGCAAAGACTTGTTGCATATGCAGTGATTGACGGGCATCAATAAAATAAAATAAACGATCGCCTTTTAAGGCCTTGGCGCGATAACGCAGTGCCGCTAAATCGGTGGTGGCATAGAGATAGCCGCCGCCTTGTTTTTGAATAATCACCGCGCTGGGCTCGCCATCTTTACGAGGGTCGGGTATTTCTGGGAGAAACACAACGACAGCGCCATCATCTTCTATGGCTAAGCCTTGTTGTTTTAATTCATCAACCAGGACGGGTAAATCATCGTTGTAAGCGCTTTCACCACGGATGTCTTCTGGTGTTAGGGTGACATTGAGGGTATCGTAAATCGCTTGGCTGTGTTCTAGAGAAGTGGCTCGGTAGTTATTCCATAGAGCCAACATTTCCTGATCACCAGATTGTAGTTTAACCACGTAATCCAGTGCTTTTTGTTTAAATTCAGGTGAATCTTCAGCGTGTTTTTTGGCGCGTTGATAAAAAACCTCTAGGTCATTCAAGGCGAGCTTGGCGTTTTCCCCTTCCTCAAGCTTTTCTTCTAACTCAGCCAATAACATACCAAATTGTGTACCCCAGTCACCGATATGGTTTTGACGTATGACCTTATGGCCTTGTTTTTCTAATACACGCGCTAGTGCATCACCAATGACCGTGGAGCGTAAGTGGCCCACATGCATTTCTTTAGCGAGGTTGGGCGAGGAGTAATCGATCACAATGGTTTGAGGGGAGCCTGTTTGAATACTTTGCTCCGGTGCTTGGCGTAAGCTTTCCAGTTGCGTTGCCAACCACTCGGGGCGTAAATGAATATTGATAAAGCCTGGGCCGGCTATTTCGATTTTATTGGCTATATCGTCGACATCGAGGTGTTCCACAATTTGTTGAGCAATATCGCGCGGCTTTTGCTTCATGACTTTGGCCGCGCCCATGGCGCCATTGGCTTGGTAATCGCCAAATTGGCTATTTTTGCTGGGAGCGATATGTGGCTGGCACTCTGCTGGGATACCAGCATTTAGCATGGCTTGGGTAAAACGTTGGCTTAGTAATTCGCGAATACTCATGGGAACGGGCTGTTAATTAAAAGGGCTGACATTCTAGCGGGCCGCTGGGTACAATGCCAGAGGCTGTCGTGTTGAATCGTGTAGGTGAGAATAATGGGTGATGTTATTCAATTTAAGAAGAAGAGCCCTTGGCAAAAGCACAAAGGAAAAAGCTTGTGCCGCGATGGTTTTCATAAATGGAAGGTGGTGGTGAAACAACAGTTTGATGTGAAGCAGGGTAAATTAGTCACCCGCTCTCGCTGTGAGCGATGTGGTAAAGAAAAAGTCGAACTTTTATGAATATAAAAGTAGAGTGCCCAGAAGACGATAAGCTTATTCCTGTATTCTTCAATGATTCTCACTACCTCATTGTCGATAAACCACCGAATTTACTCACAACACCGGGTCGTGGGCCTGATAAGCAAGACTGCTTATATCATCGTTTATTGAGGCATTATCCCAATGCTCGGGTAGTGCATCGCTTGGATATGGCAACTTCCGGCATCGTTATTTTTGCTTTAAGCCACGAAGCACAAGTTGCTATGGGGCATTTATTTGAGCGCCGACAAATACGTAAAACTTATCAGGCAGTAGTCAGCGGTATAGTTGCCAGTGATGAAGGCGAAATAAATGCTCCCTTGATTTGTGATTGGGAAAATCGCCCAAGACAAAAAGTATGTCTGAAACAAGGTAAAACATCTCTTACCCGCTACAAGGTAGGGGTTCGCAATAACGCAGAAGAAACGACTTGTGTATTGTTATACCCGCTGACAGGTCGTTCTCACCAGCTGCGGGTGCATATGTTGAGCTTAGGGCATCCTATTGTAGGTGATGTGTTTTATCATCCAGATTACATCGGAGCGGATAGTGCCAGATTGTTATTGCATGCCCATCAAATTGATTTTGTTCACCCAATAACTGGAGTCGATATTAGTGTGACCTCCACTGTGCCATTTTAGAAGAACACAGTGATATGCCATTTTTCCTCGTTCCCACGCTCTGCGTGGGAATGCCTATTTGACTACCTGTTTGCGCAACATTCAAAATTTGCATAATTTGAATAGTTACAAGCGATTAGTCTGACTTTTGCTGCTCTGTGCTATCTACAACTACTGAGCCAAGGTATGCGTTCCCACGCAGAGCATGGGAACGAGTAAACACGTGGGCTAAATAAAAAGGA
>JBNKUQ010000081.1:0-10868 GCA_050298695.1 Cellvibrionaceae bacterium | reverse complement strand
CTACAACTACTGAGCCAAGGTATGCGTTCCCACGCAGAGCATGGGAACGAGTAAACACGTGGGCTAAATAAAAAGGATTGGCCTCTTTAATTACTATTAGCTTCTGCTAGAATGCGGCCCGTTTTAACGATTATGATATGGGTATCAATGAATAGCATTCAAAAACCGCAAATTGGGCAGCGTTGGTTAGTAGATACAGATGCTTCTTTAGGCTTGGGTTTGATTGTGGCGATTGAGGGTCGTCGTTTGACGATGGAATTCCCCGCCATTGGTGAAACTCGCCAATATGCCATGAAAAATGCACCGCTAACACGAGCGGTTTTTGCCGAAGGTGAATCGATAGAAACACAAGATGGCGTGACTCACCAAATAGAGCGTGTTGAATCCATTAATGATCTGCTCATCTATATCAACCAAAATGGCGATCCTATTCCTGAAACCCAGCTTGCCGCTACCATCCAGCTCAATCATCCCCTCAAGCGCTTACAGGCTGCACAGCTAGATAAACCTAGCTGGTTTGATGTCCGTGAGCAATTAGCGAACGCTTATCAAAAGTGGTTGAGTTCTGACCTGCAAGGTTTATTGGGCGCCCGTATTACCTTAACCCCTCACCAGTTGTATGTTGCACAAGCGGCAACCAGTAGAGCCTCCGTGCGTGTCTTGCTGGCCGATGAAGTGGGTTTAGGTAAAACCATCGAAGCAGGGCTAATTCTACAGCGCCTACAATTGCAAAACCGCGTTAGTCGGGTCTTAATTTTGGTTCCAGAAGCCCTATGCGTGCAGTGGTTTGTGGAGTTACTCCGTTGTTTTTCACTCTCTTCCACCTTGATTGATACCGAAGAAAATGAGAGTGAAGAAGAGGAAGAGAATGATTTAGTCACAGAGTTGCAAGATAGCCGTGTTTTTATCGCCCCCCATTGGTGGCTTGAACGGAATTATGCATTAGATACCGATGCTTGGGATATGGTTATTGTCGATGAAGCCCATCATTTTGATTTGCCAGGAGAAGGAAAAGAAGAGGGAAGTGAAGATCAGTTACTAGGACAGCAACTAAAACGCCTTGCAGAACATACTCAGCACTTGCTATTGCTATCGGCAACGCCAGAGCGCTTGGGCTTAGCCAGTCATTTTTCCCGTCTACAGCTACTCGATGCGGATAAGTTTTATCAGTTTGAGGACTTTAAGGCGTCTTACGACCACTATCAGAATGTTGCCACAGAGCTACAAGCGCTACTAGATGATACCGAAAGCGATTTAACCGAAGCGGTTAGTGATGAGCAGCTGAGTGTATTGCGCGAACATTTAGATATTGAACTCAACACCACCATGACCAAAGAGGCCTTGGTTGAACTACTGATGGACACCTTGGGCACGGGTCGTATGGTTTACCGCAATACTCGCCATGGTGTGAGTGGTTTCCCGCAGCGACGTTTGGTTAAACATATGCTCAATGGCGATGAAGAGAAACTCGAATGGCTAAAGGCCTTTATAAAAGAGCATCACGCTGAAAAGAGTTTGTTGATCACCCATAGCAAAGACGATGTGTTGATGCTAAAAGAATGGCTCTATCGAAAAACCGGTGTAGATTGTCCTGTTTTTCATGAAGATATGACCTTAATTGAGCGTGACCGTGCCGCTGCCTACTTTGCCGATGCAGAAGTTGGAGCCCCTTTATTATTGTGTTCCGAAATTGGCAGTGAAGGTCGTAACTTTCAATTTTGTCACCGTTTGATTTGCTGGGATTTACCTGAGCACCCCGATGTACTTGAGCAGCGCATTGGTCGTTTGGATCGTATTGGTCAAACGCAAGATGTGGAAATTCATGTCTGTGTTGAGTCGGCCGTGGCGGAGCAGCGTCTGCATTGGTTCCACGATGTGTTGGCATCGATTGAGCACATCAACCCGGCAGCGGGTGTGGTACACGATAAATGGTATAGCGCTTACAGTGAAAAGCCCGATGAGATTGAGCCTAAGGCGATGGCAGAATTGGCTGACTTATTGGCGCAATTAGAACAAGGCAGAGACCGCTTGTTGGAAATTAACAGTTGCCGACAACCTCAAGCCAATCAGTTGGTGGAAAGAATTGAGCAACTCGAATGGGATAACAATCCGCAAGATTTATTAGAAAATATCACGGATGTGTTGAATCTCCATTATGAGCAACTGGATGAAACCCGCTTTCGCTTAGTCCCTTCCGACCAAATGTTGGTACCCATGATTCCGGGCATTCCTTTGGAAGGTTGTGAAATTACCTTTGACCGAGCAACCGCAACCGCCCGAGAAGATATCGAGTTTGTGACCTGGGATCACCCTCTTATGCAAGGCATTGCAGAGATGATCGACTTGTCTGACCTCGGAGTCGCCAGTGTTGGGTTATTGCCCAATAAAAGTTTAAAACCAGGCATGCTTTTTTTTGAGGCTCTGTTTTCGGTGTCGATACAGTCTCCTTACGCAAAACAAGTTCAGAGTTACTTGAGTGAATCTCACTTGCGTATCGTTGTGACGGATAAAAACCCCGGTAATCTGAGCAAGGCATTACCATCCACACAGTTAAATCAATTGGTTGAGCCGGCGAGTAAGGCAATTTGTAAAACGGTGGTTAGCGATTATCGTGAAATAATCACTCAATTAAGTGAACAGGCCGATGCGCTAGCCGTGACTGAAATGGATAAGGTGATAACGCAATCCATCAAACAATGTCGCGAACGAGCCAGCTTAGAATTATTGAGAATGACAACCTTACAAGAACACAATAAATCCATTAGCGATGCTGACGTACAGGCTTTGCAAGCGCACTATGACATGATGAACGATGCCTTGAGCAATCATTGTAAGCCACAAGTAAATAGTATTCGCTTATTAGTTACCTACAAGCCTGAAGAATAATTTGCTCTTTTTGGACTCATAAAAGCAAGCGCTATAACTAAGGTTATTGTCTTTCGGTTGACCATATTCATTGGTGCAGTATTGATATAGAATGCGCGCCTCTGGATGCAACCGTCCCTCAACTATTTGTGAGTTAAGATGAACTATCGCCTTCCTTCCTTTGTTTTGTCTGTTTTATTGTTACTTTGTCTCCCTACCTTTGCGCTGGCTTCTGAAAGCACTGGCGCACGTATTGACCTAACAAATTCGACCTTAGGTGTTGTGTGTTTAATTATTTTTGTACTTGCTTATTTATTGGTGATCGGTGAAGAATATTTGCATTTACCTAAATCGAAACCCGTTCTTTTTGCTGCCGGTGTTATCTGGATTTTAATTGGTATTTATTATGCGAATCATGATTATGGTGACGTGGTAGAAGGCGCATTACGCCATAATTTATTGGAATACGCAGAATTATTGTTATTTTTGTTGGTGGCAATGACCTATATTTCTGCACTGGAAGAAAGGCGATTGTTTGATTGGTTAAGGGTGTGGTTGGTTAACCGGGGTTTAAGTTTTCGTCAATTATTTTGGGCGACAGGGCTCTTAGCTTTCTTTATCTCCCCCATTGCCGACAACTTAACAACCGCGCTGGTTATGTGTGCTGTCGTATTGGCTGTGGGTGGTAGCAATACAAAATTTGTTAGTATTTCTTGTATTAATATTGTTGTGGCTGCGAATGCTGGGGGTGCATTTAGCCCATTCGGTGATATTACTACGCTGATGGTCTGGCAAAAAGGCATGGTGCATTTTGAGCAATTCTTTTCATTGTTTTTACCTTCAGTTATTAACTATGTAGTTCCCGCTGCAGTGATGCACTTTTTTATTCCCGACACGCGACCGGAATCACAAGGCGAAGTGATTGAAATGAAGCGTGGCTCCAAGCGCATTTTGATTTTATTTTTAGCCACTATTGTTACTGCTATCCTTTGTCATAGCTTTCTTCATTTGCCGCCGGTCTTCGGCATGATGACGGGCTTAGCGTATTTAAATTTCTTTGGTTATTTTTTGAAAAAAACTTTACCAGGTTCTCTTGATCGCAAGCGTCAGTTTTATAAAGATAACCCTGAGAAATTAGAAAGCCTTAATCATGTGACCGAATTTAATATTTTCAGCCATATTCAACGTGCCGAGTGGGATACTTTAATGTTTTTCTATGGGGTCGTGATGTGTGTGGGTGGACTGGGTTTCTTAGGCTATTTACATTTGATATCGGAAGCCATGTATACCAATTGGAATCCACTCTATGCCAATGTAGTGGTGGGTTTACTTTCTTCGATTGTTGATAATATTCCTGTGATGTTTGCGGTATTAACCATGGAGCCGCAAATGGATGTAGGGCAGTGGTTGTTGGTTACCCTGACTGCTGGGGTTGGCGGTAGCTTGCTCTCTATTGGTTCTGCTGCAGGTGTTGCGTTAATGGGGCAGGCGCCAGGCAAATATACTTTCCTTAGTCATTTAAAGTGGGCCCCAGTTATTGCTCTAGGCTATGTTGCTAGTATTCTTTGCCACTTGTGGGTGAATGCGGGTTTGTTTTCGTAGCTGATAATACTGGGTTAATCCGGGAATGGTATCGGATTAACCCATAGCCTTTGGGAAATAGTTAGGTTATTAAAACAGTTGCAGAAATAGTTGTATCAATAATATTGAGGCTGCTACTGCAATGGTGAGAGCGGTGCAGGCCATTCCGCGTACACGGTATTGTCCGTTTTTAAATTTTCCATCTTCTAATTTTTCTGCAAAGCCAAGGCCATAGGCGTGAATAATTCTACCTAAAACAAATACACTTCCCAGCGCATGAATGCCGTAAGCGGGTAGCCCCTGATATTCGACCAACACCAATAGAATGAGAAAAAAAGGGGTGTATTCTATAAAGTTTGCATGGGCTCTCATGCGTTGTTGCAGCGCATATTCGCCACCATCTCCGAGGGGAACTTTATAGCGGTGCCTACCTTTGATCACGCGCAGTGTTAAGCCGATAAGTATAAATGCTAATAATGCGGCATATAGCGCAGTAATCATTAGGTTGGCTCCTTTCTTGTTTTTATCAACAAATTCTAATGATGATGACCACCAGGGCCATGCACGTGGCCATGATCTAACTCTTCTTGGCTGGCATCACGGATATCAGTGACTTCAATATCAAAGTGTAAGTTTTGTCCGGCAAGTGGGTGATTGCCATCGACATAAACACTATCGCCTTCAACTTTGGTAACGGCAATAATCTGTACGCCGTGTTCTGTTTGTGCTTGAAATTCCATTCCTGCTTCAATGTTTTCTACGCCGGCAAACATTGATTTAGGTAATTCTTGCAGTAAATTTTCATCGATTTCCCCGTAGCCTTCTGCTGCTTGAACGACAACAGAAAAAGAGTCACCAATACTTTTACCTTCCATCTCTTTTTCTAGTCCAGGAACGATATTTTGTGCCCCATGGAGATAGCTGAGAGGATCTTGGCCCTCTGAAGAGTCGAGGGTTTCGCCAGCATCATTTTTTAAAGTGTAGTGGAAGCTGGCGACGGAGTTTGCATTGATTTTCATAATATATCTCTATAAGTTACAAAAAGTGAGGTCTATTCTACAGACCAGTGACTTTTTTACCATCGATTACCGCGTTCTTCAGTTCGATCGCAAATTGTTTATCATTTTCTTCGTATTGTTCTAGTTTAACGAGTAGGTTGTACCAGTCACGAGCTAGCCAGATATAAGTGACTCGTTTATTGCTATCTCTCACCACCTGGACTTTGGTGGTATTAATATCACCTAATTTGGTTTTTATGATTTCTTCACCCATGACTTTAAAAGCGTATTCTTTAACTTTTTTCTTATCAGCAATGCGATAAATTTTGTCTTCGACCTTATGAGTGTTTAAGTCGTGTTGTAGTTGTAATTGGAAGCTCAGGTGGTCGAGTACTTCTTGGGAGTTATCGATAATATTGGTTTGACCATCACGCGTACTGGTAATGGTGTTATTTTTCCAATCAAAGGAGAGTACCTTGCGTTTGGACTGTCCAAATATAGTGCGTGTATGGGTAAAACGTATCGGTTTTATTGAGTCGTTTTTCCAGGAAAATTGCGAGTTTTCTGATAAAGATGCCAGCATCGAGTCAGCACTAAAACTCAGCTCCGAAATGCTATCTGTTAAGGGTTTATATTCGCGCTTAGCAGAAATTTCAAAACCTTCGATGGTCGCATCGTATTCTGCTGAAAAGTAAGGTAAGTGTATTGAGTGATTTAGCAAGGCGTTAGTCGCGCTTGTTTGCAGGCTGGAAGCAAACAGCAGAGGGCAGATCACTGCCGCAATCAATCGGTTTTTTGTGTGCCTGTACCACCGAGCAAAAATAGCCATAAGATCCTTTGGGTTAGCGCTACTCTACTTGGTAACCATTTTCGGGTAAAGGTTCCCCATCGAGTAAGACGGTATTCCCCGTTATTTGCAAACGGTGTTGTGCAAACCAGTTGACAGCCATAGGATAGATAATATGTTCTTGCCGCTGCACTTTCTTCGCTAAAGTACTTTCATCATCGGTTTTATCAATGTGAACAGAGGCTTGGATAACAGGGGGGCCGCCATCGAGTTCTTCGGTGACAAAGTGAACCGTGACTCCATGTTTTTCGTCACCGGCTTCTAAGGCTCTACGGTGAGTGTGTAAGCCTTGGTACTTGGGTAATAAAGACGGGTGAATATTGAGCATCCGCCCTTGAAAGTGACGAACAAATTCTGGTGTGAGAATCCGCATAAAGCCAGCAAGGACAACGAGATCTGGTTGGTATTCATCGATGGACTTTATCAACGCTTGATCAAAGCTAAGTCGATCACTAAAGCCTGTGTGATCGATAAGAGCGGTAGGAATATTGGCCTGGCGGGCTCTTTCTAGGCCCAATGCATCGGGCCTGTTACTGATAACAGCACTAATAGTTATCGGTAACGTACCCTCTTGTTGGCCATCAATTAAGGCTTGTAAATTAGAGCCGCTACCAGAAATAAGTACCACAACTCGACAGTTTTCTTGCGCGTTGGCGTGGGAAGACATTTAGGCAAGACCTTCTAAAACAACCGACTTATCAGTATTTTTATCAGCGATATGACCAATAACCCAGGGGTTTTCCCCAAGCTCTTTAAGCACAGAGAGAGCTTGTTCTTGGTGTTCAGCGTTAATGCAAATCACCAGCCCAACTCCACAGTTAAAGGTGCGATACATTTCAGTGGCATCGACATTTCCTGAGGCTTGTAGCCATTGAAATACCTCGGGCAATGTCCAGCTTTGGGTATCAATATGTGCAGCAGCATTCTCTGGTAGAACACGGGGAATATTTTCTAGCAGGCCGCCACCCGTGATATGCGAAATAGCGTTAACGGGGAGAGTTTGCATTAATTGTAAAACGGATTTCACGTAAATACGGGTAGGCTCAAGCAAGGCATCGATAAGTTGCTTACCACTAGCCAATGATTGTTCGAGATCAGCATTGCTGACTTCGATAATTTTGCGGATAAGAGAGTAGCCATTAGAGTGTGGGCCACTGGAGCTAAGGCCAATAAGTACATCCCCAACTTTAACTTGGCTGCCATCGATAATCTCATCCTTCTCAACAACGCCCACACAAAAGCCAGCAAGGTCGTAGTCTTCACCACTATACATGCCAGGCATTTCTGCCGTTTCGCCACCAACCAAGGCACAGCCTGCCAACTCACAGCCTTCGCCAATACCACTAACAACATCGGCGGCAATGTTCACATTAAGCTTGCCGGTAGCGTAGTAGTCGAGAAAGAATAAAGGCTCTGCGCCACAGACAATCAGGTCATTGACGCACATAGCGACTAGGTCAATCCCAATTTTGTCGTGTTTATTAGCATCCATTGCCAGCTTTAATTTTGTGCCGACGCCATCAGTACCCGAGACCAACACTGGTTTTTTATAGCCTTCAGGGATTTCGCACAGAGCGCCAAAGCCTCCCAGGCCCGCCATCACTTCAGGTCGACGCGTGCGCTTGGCAACGCCCTTAATACGCTCGACTAGTTCGTTGCCTGCGTCGATATCGACCCCAGCATCTTTATAGCTGAGGGAAGTTTGCTTGTCAGAGGGAGAAGAAGGGGGGGTGGATTGACTCATTGGCTCTAATTCTTTGCGGTTGAAAAAGGCGTGCATTCTACCAGTTCTTAGACTGGGCCGCAGCAGTTGTGTGGGTAGTGGGAACGAGCAAAGGCATGTTTATTAGGTAATAACCAGCGCTATACACAGTATGATGCTATCTCGTTCCCACGCTCTGCGTGGGAATGCCTATCTAACTGCCAGTTTGTGCAAAGCCTGCCTAAAGCAGAGTACAACCGAAAATATTATCTCGTTCCCTCGCTCTATCTCGTTCCCTCGCTCTGCGTGGGAATGCACATCGAATAATCAGTTTGTGTTAAAGCCCGCGTGAAGCAGAGTACAACTGACAGTATCAGTTGTAAATATGATGCTACATAAAATTATTGGGCTTACGTACGCATTCCAACGCAGAGCGTGTGAACGAGAGAAACGAGAGAAAAACGAGAAAGGAGTAATGCCTCATGCTCTCCATAGTGGATTTTATAGCGTGGGTTATGTCACACTTGCGCCTATTTTTAAGGCACCTTTAATAGTTAGGATAAGTTTGAGAGAGGTTAATCTTTTGCTTTATCGAATCTTTATAATAGCGATATTAGTGCTATCTCCAGTAGTCAACAGTTATGCAGAGAAGACGGTTGATCTGTTTAATACTAGTGCGCTTGTGGTAAATCAAACCCCTGAAGTGCGTCGTCAGGCGGTGGAGCGATCACTGAGAATGGTGTTAGTACGCCTTTCGGGTAATACTGAAACCTTGAGCGCACCAGAGATACAAGGTGCTTTACAACGTGCAACGGATTACCTTGAGCGTTTTACTTACCAGTCTACCAATCAAACCTTGACGATTGCCGGTGCGCAACAAGCGGCCACTTTATTGATTATGCAATTTAATGGCGCGGAATTAATTAATTTATTGAAACAATCAAGGCAGAGTGTTTGGCAAGCTAGCCGTCCCGATGTTTTAGTATGGACAGCAACGGATACTCGTGGCAAAAAATATGTCGATATCGATTCAGAGATGGCGAAAGCGTTGTCGAGTGCTGCGATAAAGCGAGGCTTACCCATTGTTATCCCCGTGCTAGACCTTGAAGATCGAGCGGCATTGACGGTTAGTAGATTATGGGCTATTGACGAAAGCAGTGTACGTAAAGCTGCAGCACGTTACGCAACGAATGCTGTGTTATCGGGTCGCTTTACGGTGAATCAAAATTTGTGGAAGGGTAACTTTATCTTAATTCACAAAGATAAAAATACCTACTTAACGGCTTCTGGCAATAATCAATCGGAAGTGGCAGCGGAAATTGTTGACCAGGTAACAGACTACTTCGCTCAAATTTATTCGGTGAGTTATGATGCTATTGGTTCCTCGAATAATCTACCAATCAATGCCAATAGCAATGTAAATTCTGTTAATACTTCCGTTGAGCGTGTTGGTGGGCAAACTCCCATCGCTCTCCCATTTTCCCGAGACCCTCGTTCCTTTTATATCCAAGTAAGTAATATTCAAGGCTTTGAACAATATATTGCTCTGATGAATTATTTGGACGGTTTAGCTTTGGTGGACTCAATCACTATCGCCAATGCCCAATTTCCTCGTTTGCTATTAGATGTTAAATTATCCGTAGGTGAACAGCAGTTTTTATCCACGCTGGAGCTGGATAAACGCCTACAAAGAGTTTCGTCAGGTGCTGCGATTAATGGATCTGAACAGGCTCCAGAATTTGTTTGGCGCTGAAAACGTCAACAGTAGAAAATAAACTTGTTGCCAATTTTTTATGTATAAGCAAATTCCGCTGGCTATTTCCCCCGATACCGAATTAACGTTCGAGCATTTTTATCTGTGCCATGATGCTGAACCCGTTGTACTTGAGTTACAGCATTTTGTTACATCCCCCATGGAAACAATGAGTAAAATTAGCGAGCCTTTTTTATATCTCTGGGGAGAATCTGGTAGTGGTGTGACGCATTTGTTGAGTGCAACACAAAATGCGAATCAAGCATTATCGATGCAATATTTACCCTTGAAGGAGCTTATGCAGTATTCGCCTCTTGATGTATTTGAGGGAATTGAGACCTTAGATCTTATTTGTATTGATGACATCGAACAACTAGCAGGAAAGCGGGAGTGGGAAGAAGCTTTTTTTTATATCTTCAACCGTCTACGTGATAGCAACAAAAAGTTATTGGTGGGTGGTCATTTACCGCCAGCACAATTGTCTATAGATCTATCAGATTTGAAGTCGCGTTTGCAGTGGGGGCTTATTTTGCATTTGCCGTCATTACAAGATCAAGATAAAAAGCAGGCGCTACAATTTTATGCAAAGCAACGAGGTCTTCAGTTAAATAACGAGGTTGCTAATTTTATGTTACAGCGTTGTCCTCGTTCATCTTCCGTATTATTTGAATTGATGAAAAAGCTTGATCATGCCTCTCTTGCAGAGCATCGCAAGCTGACAATACCGTTTATTAAAACGGTATTGTCAGCAGATCTTAACTCACTATAAAGAAAGCGAAATCTTGCTGGCTTTCTCAACACTAGCGTTTAATGCTGATAAGTGAGTTTTGAAAGAAATTTCCTCGATGACATTAATAATGTCAGTAATTTTTTACTGGATTCATTGATTTTATTCATGGCTATTACCGCTTTTTGAGCCACCTGTTGCCCTTGTGCTGACGACTTCTCCAAGATTAACCTACTATCATAACCGTGATAGTCATTCAGTAAACTGTCCCCAGAACTCTGTCCCCTGAACTCTTGAAGGGCAATCTCTCACAGCCATTTCAGACATTACCTACAGCAAAAAACCTAACAAACGTTCAGAATGGCGCCATATTCAATATGGATAAAAATATAATG
>JBNKUQ010000080.1:0-14858 GCA_050298695.1 Cellvibrionaceae bacterium | reverse complement strand
GAGTTTGAACCGGTTTACCAGATGACGAATGATGGTCATTTATAAGAAAGAAACGATGAGCTTCAATAAAGCTGGATTCTGACAAGTTAAGCTCAACAATATGCCAATCGTTTTGTCGGGGTGTATTGGCTATTTTTTTCTTGATTTTATTGCCGCGCATAATCTTTAGTTGATATTGTTCAATATCATTTCGAGTTATTTCACTTAACCACATCGATCTTGGTAGCAAGCAATAATGCATATCTTCACGAAATAATTTTTTAACTTCTGGGTGAGCAGTAGACCAATAATACGTCGGTAATTGTGGGTTGCTATGCTCAGGTTCTAAAATAATGCTTTCATTGACGGGAGAAAAAAAACGACCTCGTAAAAATAGCCGACTGTATATTTCTGTTTTCTCACTAACTATATGGCCCAAGGCGTTTTTTCCCGCAGATGTTTGTGCTAATGGTAGCTGGTGCTTTTGTAAGTGGCGTAGCTTAATTGCCAAAGTGTCTTTTTGGCTGGGGCCAACCCAGTTGTGCCAGTTATACAAAGGATAATTATTGGGTATGTTGCCTAAGTAATTCTCGTGACCGAGATAAAACTTAACAGCGACTTCAACGTGCTTAATTTTATTATCGTATTTATCGTGGATAATAAAATCAAATTCACCGAGAGTTTTTTTCTGTTCATCATAAACTTGTAAATTTTTGGCTAATAACTCAAAACGTGGATAGTATCCAAAATAAAAGCTTAATAATTGCTCAAAGTAAATGCCAAGGCGGGTAGATTTCAGTGTAGAAAGATGGTCGTGAAGTATTTGCGGCTTATTATCTATTTCAAGTAACCAAGATTCCAATTCTGAATCAATATAATCTTCAAGTAAGTATCCAGAATGAAAATCTGGGATATCAACAAACAGGGGAGGAGATAGTAAGCTCCAGCATAAATCTCGCACCACTCGCGACTGTAGCTTTTGTGCGAGTGCCAATAAGGACTTATTTGCATATATTATCATTCGCTCATGTTATCATGGGCGATTAGCTCGGCAAGCACTTCTTGCCCATATGCCCCTTGCTTTTCAACTTCTGGCGGTGTTCGCTGGCGCCCGATGCCAAGTATGGTGATCGCGCTCAGAAGTCGAAATGCATAGGTATAGAACTGAACCGTTCTAAAAATACCAATAACACAAAAATCAATGGTGCATCATGAAATTTTCATCTATTGGACTTGTCGGCCGTGGCTACAATGACCAAACCAAACGTACCGCATCGCGGCTGGTGGAGTTTTTGCAACAGCGGGGAATAGAGGTCATTCTCTGGGATGGCTTATTTGAGCACACAGACAAGCATTCTGGAGTAAAAATTGGTGATGAAAAATACATCGGTAAGCATTGTGACTTAGTGATAGTGATCGGCGGTGATGGCAGCATGTTAGGTGCAGCCAGGGCAATGGTCTCCTACAATTTGCCTGTTTTGGGCGTTAATCGAGGTCGTCTTGGCTTTTTAACGGATATCATGCCGGCAGATATTGAGAAGAAAGTGGCTGAAGTTCTTGATGGACAGTATTTAACGGAATCTCGTTTCCTGCTGGACATGACGGTCATCCGTAAAGGACAGATTATTGCGGCTGGCGATGCACTCAATGATGTCGTTCTCCATCCTGGACGCCATATTCGCATGATTGAGTTTGAGCTATACATTGATGGGCAATTTGTCTATAGCCAGTCTTCAGATGGACTCATTGTATCGACCCCGACGGGTTCAACGGCTTATGCGCTTAGCGGCGGTGGGCCACTGATGTATCCGAATTTAGACGCTATTGTACTCGTGCCACTTAACCCCCATACATTGAGTAGTCGACCCTTGGTGGTTAATGGCGATAGCCAAATTAAATTAGTGATTGGTCATCAAATGGTCAATTCAATGAATATCACCTGTGATGGCCAAGCCTCCGAACTGGTCAAAGCAGGAGACGAAATTCACATAACTAAAAAAGCGACTCGCTTAACCCTAATACACCCAGCGGATCATAACTATTATGAGACCTGCCGTACTAAACTGGGTTGGGGTAAGCATCTGACAACCGACAAAAATTAACTGAATTATTGATTTAGATTCCACCAACGTGAACCGAGAGACAGTATATAAAGGCTACGACATTATTGGAGATATCCACGGCTGTGGACGCACCCTTGTTAAGCTCTTAGAGGTAATGGGCTATAAAAAACGAAATGGTGTTTATCAGCATCCCAATCGCCAGGCGATATTTGTGGGCGACGTTGTTGATAGAGGCCCCCATATCCGTAAAGCCATGGGAGTCGTTTATGACATGGTCAGTCGTGGCCATGCCCAAATAGTCATTGGCAATCACGAATACAATGTCTACTGCTATGCGACTATCGATCAGGAACGCACACGAGTAGAAGGCAAAACGCGCTATTTGCGTCCACATAATGCCCATAACAAACGTTTGGTCGCTGAGACATTTGAACAATTTGCCAATTATCCTCTAGAGTTCAAAGAGTACCTAGAGTGGTTCAGCCAAATGCCTCTATTTTTGGAGATGCCTAGTTTTCGTGTTGTTCATGCGTGTTGGGATGAAGCTTATGTGAAAGAGTACTTAAAAAAGTACGATAGCAATCGACTCTCTCCAGGTATTATCGTTAAATCAACGGATTTAGAGAGCTTCGAAGGCAGGGTTTTAGATCGCTTGATGCGTGGCACTAGTTTATCGCTACCGAGAGGAGAAGTGATTCGCAGTCGTGATGGTTTTGAGCGCAAAATTTTCAGAACCAAATTTTGGTCGGATAAGCCCCAAACCTATAGCGATGTCGTTTTTCAGCCCGATCCTTTGCCTGAACATCTTATTGAACGTCCTCTAGACAGCGATGAACTAAAACAATTGATTTACTATCCTGCTCATGCGAAGCCAGTATTTTTTGGCCATTACTGGCTTCATGGTAAACCCGCCCCTGTAAAACACAATATCGGTTGTTTGGACTATAGTGCTGTTAAATACGGGCGACTAGTGGCTTATCGTATGGATGGAGAAGCACGCCTCGATCCTGATAATTATATTTGGTTATATGTAGATCCACCGGAGCATCTAAATGATTAAAAATATGAAGGACTTACTCGATAATATAAGTCCAGAAGTTTATCAAAATCTCAAGCGGGCAGTCGAGTTAGGTAAGTGGTCGACAGGTGTTAAAATTTCTAGTGAGCAACGCGATTTATGTATGCAAGCCATTATTGTTTACGAAAAGAAAAATCTACCACCTGATCAACATACGGGTTATATAGAAGCAAAAAAACATACTCACTGTGGCAGTGAAAAAGGTGAAGTGGTCATGGGTGATACACAACCACTTAATTTTAAATAAACAGTAAAGATAATATTTATATGATGCGAGACGCTCAACCACAAACTATTTACCTCCGTGATTACAAAGCACCGAATTTTTTTATAGAAAAAACGGATTTAACTTTTGAGCTTGATGAGCTATTCACAACGGTGACATCGACGCTAACTCTCAAGCGCAATTCCGCTGTAGCAGGAAATGAACCTCTGGTATTAAATGGACAAGAATTAGAGCTGGTTTCTCTTGCTATTGACGGTGAAATAATTGATGCATCTGAATATCTGCAAGATGAAGAAAGCTTGACTGTAAGCATTCCCGATAATTGTCAATTAACCTGTGTTACTCGAATTAAACCGCAGGAGAATACCTCACTTGAAGGTTTGTATAAATCTAGCGGCATGTTTTGTACACAATGTGAGGCGGAAGGTTTTCGTAAAATTACCTATTACTTAGATCGACCCGATGTGATGAGTCAATTTTCCACAAAAATTATTGCCAATAAAACAGCGTATCCTGTTTTATTGTCGAACGGTAACTTAACTGACCAAGGTGAGTCGGACGGTCAGCACTGGGTACAGTGGCAAGATCCATTTAAAAAGCCAGCCTATTTGTTTGCATTAGTGGCTGGAAAGCTTGAATTTATTGAAGATCATTTTGTTACGCAATCAGGTCGAAATGTGACATTACGTATCTTCGTTGAAGCGAAAGATTTGGATAAATGTGATTATGCGATGGAGGCATTAAAAAATTCGATGCGTTGGGATGAGCAAATCTATGGCCGTGAATATGATCTAGATATTTTTATGATTGTTGCCGTAGACGACTTTAATATGGGCGCAATGGAAAACAAGGGCCTCAACATTTTTAATACCTCTTGCGTGCTGGCGAATTCAAAAACGACGACTGATGTCGGCTTTCAACGAGTCGAAGGTGTGGTCGCTCACGAATACTTTCATAACTGGTCTGGAAATCGTGTCACTTGTCGAGATTGGTTTCAGCTAAGTTTAAAAGAAGGTTTTACTGTTTTTCGTGACCAGTGTTTTTCTGCAGATATGGGATCTTCCACGGTCAAAAGAATTGAAGATGTTAGCTTACTACGCACATTGCAATTTGCAGAAGATGCGGGTCCCATGGCGCATCCGGTACAACCTCCTTCATTTATTGAAATTTCTAATTTCTACACGCTGACTGTTTATGAAAAGGGGGCCGAAATTGTAAGAATGCTGTATACCTTGTTAGGGCCAGATGTTTTTCGTAGAGGATCCGACTGTTATTTTGAGAAACACGATGGAGAGGCCGTGACTATTAATGAGTTTATTGCGGCGATGGAAACGGCATCGGGACGAGATCTAACCCAGTTTAAATACTGGTATACACAGGCTGGCACGCCGACACTACAGATAAAAGAGTGTTACGATGAAAGTGAACAGCGTTACGAGATTACCATTAAACAAATACAGCCGAACACACCAGAAGCTAAAGGTAAGGATAAACATCCTTTACATCTTCCTGTAGCCATGGGTTTAGTCGGTGAAGCGGGGTGTTTAGCGCTATACCCCCGAGAATATTCTTTAGTGGAGCAGTCAGACAATACTCACTGGATTTTAGAGCTCACGCAAGAAGAAGAAACGTTTATTTTTGATAAGGTTACTGAAAAACCGGTGGTATCTTTACTGAGAAATTTCTCCGCTCCGGTTAAATTAAATATGGAATATAGTCGTGATGACTATTTATTATTGATGCGTAATGATAGCGATGGTTTTAATCGCTGGAATGCGAGTCAACAATTAGCGGTATCCATTATTCAAGAGCAAATTGATTCTTATAGAAATAATAAAGAGCTGGCGATAGATACTCGCTTAAGTGAAGGCTTGCGCGCTATATTGACAGATTCGAGCTTAGATAAAACCATGGTTTCTTATATGCTAACCTTGCCGTCTGAAGCGTATCTTGCTGAAATTGCTGAACAGATAGATGTAGAGGCTATTCATTATGCGAGAGAGCGTTTACGCCAGTCGTTGGCAGAAAATCTGGGAGATGAATTGTGGGATGTCTATAGGAATTTGTCAAAACCAAAGACTTATGTACCCAATGCAGAAGGTATTGCCGAGCGTAGTTTAAAAAATACTGCGCTAGATTATTTGATGCTCCTAGATAATAAATCATACCAACAATCATGTGTTCAGCAGTACTATCAAGCGGATAATATGACCGATACCATGGCGGCTTTACGCGCGTTGGTGCATAGCCAATCTCCCAATTTAGCTAAAGAAAAAGAATCGATCTTGGCGTCGTTTTATGAAAAATGGCAACATGAATCATTAGTGGTTAACCAATGGTTGTCTACACAAGCATCTGTACCACATAAATCTACGCTGGTATCGGTTAAGAGCTTAGTGTCCCATCCAGGCTTTTCCTTAAATAATCCCAATAAAGTTCGTTCTCTTATTGGCGTATTTTCTAATAATGCAGTGAGCTTTCATCAAGAAAATGGTGAAGGCTATGCTTTTTTAGAAGAACATATTTTAGCCTTAAATAAAACCAATCCACAAATAGCAGCGAGATTACTGACACCATTAACGCGTTGGAAAAAGTATCAAACAAAGCAAAAAGCATTGATGCGTCAGTCGTTGGAAAATATTTTGGTGCATGAGGACTTATCTAAGGATGTTTATGAGGTGGTTAGCAAGAGTTTGTCTGAATAACCATGTTGTATTCGCGCTTTACAAAGCCCATTAATTGGTTAAAAACAAAACTGGTTCATCGCTTTGGTGTTCGGCCCTTGATAGAAACTCAGGAAGAAATTCAATCCTGGTTTTGCAGTCCTGTCGGTCAGAGTTTGTTGCTAGCAGAGCAAAAAAAACTCGATCGTATTATGCCGGAAATGTATGGCTACCATTTAATGCAATTAAGCGCAGCTAATCTATCGGAAGATCTCGCGCGACAAAGTCCTGTGACGCATCATTTTTCTCTTGGCGTCAATAATAGATCCAGAGCAGGGGCAATTACGGAATTTGAAAATTTACCGATTGATTCAGACTCAATCGATGTGGCTGTTTTGCATCATGTTTTAGAATACTCTCCTAAACCCCATCAGCTTTTGCGTGAGGCAGCCAGAACGATCATCCCTAATGGATACATTATCATTATTGGCTTTAATCCTTGGAGCGTAATGACAAACAAAAGACAAATAGGACGCCTTTTCCGTAAAAATGCACAAAGACGTTTTCATAGTATGCGAAGAAGCCGCTTAGTCGATTGGTTACAATTATTAGATTTTGAAACGGCGTGTTTAGAATATGGAAGTCACGGTTTACCCATTGAGCATGCCTTTGGTCGTAAATTGGAAAGCCTTATTGCCAACTTGATACCAGTATCTGGCAGTTTTTATATGATTGTTGCCAGAAAAAGTATTCACTCCATGACGGTAATTAAACCTGAATGGAAAAGATCTCCGATAATGTCTGCTTGGGTAAAAAGTGGCTCTACCCAGCAAATGACACAGGGTAATAGTAATCGTTCCGTAAAATCTGGCGATAGTACTGCCGGGTAAAAGAAGACAATCCCCATCCCCGCGAAGGGGGGATCCAGACTGACATCCATTAGTTCCTGGATTCCCGCCTGCGGGAATGGCGTCGAGAGCAATAGACAAACCTCTGTTACCTCGATGTATTTTTTAAAGTGATTGGTGAGTAAATAGAAGGTTAATTGTGAAGCAAGTTGAGTTATTTACCGATGGTGCCTGTAAGGGCAACCCAGGCCCTGGCGGTTGGGGTGTGTTATTGCGCTATGGTAAAACAGAAAAAACACTGTGTGGTGGCGAAAAAAGCACGACGAATAATCGTATGGAGTTAATGGCTGCCATTAAGGGATTGGCTCAATTAAAAGAACCTTGTAAAGTGATATTAACGACTGATTCACAGTATGTGCGCAAGGGTATCACTGAATGGATAGCTAATTGGAAGAAAAATAACTGGAAAAATTCTGCAAAAAAGCCGGTAAAAAATAGTGATTTATGGCAAGACTTAGATAGAGAATCGATGCGGCATCAAATCGAATGGCGCTGGGTTAAGGGCCATAGTGGCCATAGAGAAAATGAAATAGCTGATGAGTTGGCAAATAAAGGTATACCACAATGAGACAAATTATCCTTGATACTGAAACTACGGGCTTAGAACCTTCCCGTGGTCATCGTATAATCGAAATAGGCTGTGTTGAATTAGTTAAGCGAAAACTAACGGGTAATCATTACCATCAATACATCCGCCCGGAAAGGGAAGTGGAGGAACAAGCAATAGAAGTGCATGGGATTACTAATGAATTTCTGCAAGATAAACCCATTTTTTCTGAAATAGTCGATGAGTTTATGGCCTTCATTGAGGGCGCGCAGTTAGTGATTCACAATGCACCTTTTGATATTGGTTTCTTAGATCACGAATTGAAATTATTTAATGGTAAATATACCGTTATAAATGACTATTGCTCTGTAATTGATACCTTGGTGATGGCGCGAGAAAAGCATCCAGGCCAAAAAAATAATTTGGATGCACTATGTAAGCGCTATATGGTAGATAATTCTCAGCGTGATCTTCATGGCGCCTTGTTGGATGCTGAAATATTAGCTGATGTCTATTTGATGATGACGGGTGGACAAACAGCGCTGTCATTAGGAGAAAGCGATGAAGAAGGTAATAGCGGTCAATCTACTCAAAAAGAAACCATCCGACGGCTAACACAACGTTTCAATATACCCATTATTAAAGCCAGTGCTGACGAGGAAAAAAAACATATTGAAAAGTTAGAGCTTATTCAAAAAGCCAGTGGTGGAGAATGTCTGTGGCTAAAACAGTAGCGAGCTGACAATTTTTTCGCTTCCGAGTTTTACTTAGAATGTATATTAACTAGTACTCAGTGTGCTACTGATTTAGTTAAAAATACAATTATATTATTTGTAGAGTCTTTTAATTTTTATACAACGCGGTTAATGGACTTGTTTTACTCTTTTTTGCTTTGTTCAGCTTTTTAATAGATTTTATTTTTTGTAATAAGCCTTCTGGATTATAAGCATCATCTTTACGAGTTCCGTAAAGTTTATTGTCTAGCTGTTCTAAATCCAATTGTAATTCGGGATAGAGCAGAGAAAGCTGGCTTAAACTGGATAGTTTATTGCCGCTAACAATTTCACCCCATTGTAAGATGCATTGACGCATTGACTGCCAGTCTTGTTTTTGTGCGGCATGACTAATGGCTCTAATGCTATTTTTATTGCGGGGTTCTTGTGCCTCACTTTGTGTGTTCGCAGATATAATTTTCCTTTGTTGTAAAACTCTATATAGAAAAAAGCCTAGTAACAAGCTCGTTAAAGCAAAGGTTGCCGTTAACCATTTCCATAGTGCCGACGATTTAGCAATAGGCTTATCGCTTGTTACCTTAGGTTGTTCAGTAATACTTGGTAAATTATTCGTTGTTTGCAAATCCGAAGAGGCAACAACAATGGTTTGTTCGGGGATGTGAGCAACTTCTTCTCTATTTTTGTCTATATTCCACCATTTAATACTGGTTTCTGGAAAAGTAAAGGTGCCTGCTGTGCGAGGGATGATCGCAAAGTTGTTGACGCGCGTACCAATGATACCCGCTTCACTTTTAGTATCTTTGATATCAGCTTGCTCTGCATAAATCGTAAATTGGTTTGTGTCTTGTAGCGTAATATTCGGCAATTGAGCAGCGGTTAAACCATTTGCAATGATAGCGAGTTGATAGTTTAGAGGCTCTCCAACCTTTGCTTTGAGTATTGATTGTTGCCATTCTCCTGTAAGAGTGACTTCAGAGGAGGGGAGCCAAGTGCTTGCAGTACTTTGATCTGCTATTGGATTAACGGTAACACTCAAAGCATCGCTGCGTACATATAAATATGGGTTGCCTGAGCGTCCTATGCTAAAGCGGGGTAGTGCTTTCTCAAGTCGCCACGATTGAGCAGGAATTTTTAATTCTTCACTGGATTGTGGGTGAATAGCATAAATTTTTTCTAATACTTTGTAATTGTTGCCTTTAATCTTGGTTTGAAAATTATTTTCAGAAACCAGGGTAACGGTTGTATTTTCTAGCTGTAAAGATTCGTCATCGTAGCTGGATAAAGCTGTTTTGTAGTACAAGCGCATAGTGACTAGTAGCTGCTCTTGTACGTATAATTCATTTTTATCAACGCTAACTTGTAAGAATACATCTCGATCTTTTATCCCGGAAACCGAATTGCTACTATCATCGACAGTAATAGTGATTGCTTGACTGTAAACACCACGATATTCAAACGAAGGAATGGTTAGCTTACCGGATTCTTTAGGGCTGAGTATTAACATCCACTGGGTATTAGATGAAACTTGTCCGTTAACGATGGAGGTTTGACTGTTTCGCTGGGTATTTAAAATATCAAATTGCAATAAAACTTCACTAAAGTCGATGGTGTCCGAGGCTTTTTCGTCGGCAGTCACAATCAAACGTAATGATTCATTCGTAGCAATTTCGGTCCGGTCGACTTCAGCGCTTAAATTAAGGGCACTCACATTGAGTGAAATGCAAAAAAACAAGTATAGGGAAAGAATAATTCTATATTTCATAGTCTAATAACGTAAGTGAGCATTGTTTTCGGGTAGTTGCCATTCACCTTGCTGGTATTGTTGGCGTCTCTTTCTATATTCGTATTCAAATTTTCGCCTTAGTAAACCGCTGGGATCGTCGGGTACTTTTCGTAGCCATTGCTGTAATGCTTGTTGCTCTTCTTTTGATAAATTTTCATAACTATTTTTAGCAAGTTGCCCTTTATCTTGGTTCTCCGCTTTGCTGGTTTTTTCTTGGTTTTGTTGAGCATTATTTTGCTTTTCTTGTTTTTCGCTGTCCTTTTCCCTCTGCTGAGCAGAGTTGTTTTGATTTTCACTATTTTGAGAATTTTGGGGCTTGCTTTGCTGCTCCGAATTTTCGTTGGTCTGATTATTATCCTGGTTTTGGCTATTTTGGTCCTGGTTATTTTTATCTTGAGGGTCTGATTGTTTGCCTTGTTGATTATCGGATGAAGTGTTACTTTCTTGAGACTGATTTTCTTTTTGTTTTTGTTGTTCTTGTTCTTTCTTAAGGTCTTCAATAATTTTCTTATTCTTTTTGGCCGCTTCAAAGTCACTTTTTTGTTTAAGTGCTTGATCGTAAGCGGCGATGGCTTCATCAAAGCGCTGTAATTGTGCTAAGGCATTACCACGATTGTAGTAGCCGATAGCAGAGTCATCTTTTGAGAAAGATTTGAGGGCCGTTTCGTACTCATTATTTTTGTAATGGGCACTACCTTTCCATTGGGAGTCTTTGAATATTTTAGCGGCATCAGCGTAGTCTTGCTGTTGATAAAGTTCTCCTCCGCGTTGATCGTTATTTTTCCACAGAGAGCCCCACCAGGATGCATGGGCATTATTCGGTGCAATGCTCATACATCCGATACTAATAGTCGCTATCGAAATCACCAGCCCTCGTCTAAATAATAAAGCAAATAGTGGTGTAAATAGAACTAATAAAGTGGGAGCAAATTCATCCCAGCGATCATAGTGTCTTTGCTGTTCATCATTTTGACTGGATTGATTAAATTGACGTTCTAATTTTTGATAGAAAAACTCTATATCACTGGTGTCAGCTTGCATTGGTAGATAGTCGCCATTATTTGCAAGCGCAATTTTTTGCATGATGTCACTATTACGCTTAGCAATAATGGTATTGCCATCTCTATCTTTTAAGAAATCGCCATCATTGGGGATGGGTGCGCCGGATTCGCTGCCAACGCCAAGTATGGTAAGGCTAGTGGTATTGGGCAACGCACGTTTGATTTCACTGGCGGCATTTTCATCAATGTCATCAGTAATAAGTAATATAGCTGCTTTGGGTAAGCCTGAGGCATTAACTAAATCATTAGCAAGGCTAATAGCCATTTCGGTATTACTGCCGGGTAACGGTAATATACCGGGTTTTAACGTCGGTAATAGATTGGCGATGGTATTGATATCATCGGTTAATGGGGTTACTACATAGGCTTCACCCGCATAAACAATCAAAGCCGTTAGGCCATCCTTACGTTGACTCAATAAATCTTGAATTTTTAAGTGGGCACGAACAATGCGAGAAGGTTTGATGTCTTCAGCGCGCATGCTGGGCGATAAGTCTAAGAGAACAACGACAGCGGATTCTGATATAGCGAGGGGTTGAGGTATTTGTTTCCAAGTTGGACCAGCGAGTGCTAGTACCGCAATAAGCCATAAAATAAATAAGCTAACTAGGGGGAGGCGTGAAATTTTAGTCTGTTCTTTCAGTGTTAGATGCGGTAATAGCAAAGGGTTAATATAGTTTTCTAAGCCTGTATTATGTGAGCGTTGTGCCCATAAACCATAGCCTAGCCATACCAAAGGAAGTAGTGCTAGAAACCAGAGTGGTCGCAAAAAGTGAAAATGATTAAACCAGTCCATTCTTTTTGCTCTCTTTGTGCTCGTTTATTTTCTCTATAGCAAAACTTAATGGAAATAAGCGCAATAAAATACAAATAATACTGAGTGCTAGTGCTATAGATAAAGGCCATATATATAAGGACTGAATTGGACGTAGCCATTCCTTTTCTTGATCGATAGGCTCTAACTGGTCTAAAAGTTGATATATTTTTTCAAGTTCGCTTGTTTCCCTTGCTCTAAAGTAGCGGCCGCCAGTTGAGTCGGCAATATTAATTAATGTTTCTTCATCGAGTTGAGCCGAGGGGTTAATCACTCTGGGACCAAAAAAGCTACGAATAGTCATTTCATCAGCGCCAATACCTATCGTATAAATTTTAACATCGGTTTGCTTTGCTAAAGTAGCGGCTTGCAGAGGATCAATTTTTCCGGCGGTATTAGCTCCATCCGTTAGTAAAATTAATACTTTATTATCGTTTGCATTTTTTAAGTTTTGCAAACGTTTAACCGATAAGCCAATAGCATCACCGATGGCCGTTCTGGGTCCGGCAAAACCAAGTTGAGCTTCTTGTAATAATTGCGCAACGGTTTTTGTATCAAATGTCAGTGGGGCCTGTAAGTAGGCATTGGTACCAAATAAGACCAATCCAATACGATCGCCTTGGCGTCGTTTAATAAATTCATTGACCACTATTTTAACGGATTGTAAGCGAGTGATAGCATTACCTGAAATTTCCATATCTGCTTGATCCATGCTGTCTGAAATATCTACCGCTAATAGTAAGTCGCGTCCGGAGGTGGAAACGGCAATAGGCTCGCCTGTCCATTGAGGCCGAGCGGCTGCGCTTACCCACAAGAACCAAATGAGTACTAAGACTAATAGCCAGCCTTTTTGTAAATGTTGAGCCTGGAGGCTTATCGGTTTTTGTTTTATTGATAAGAGCTGTTGATAAAAAGGCACAACAACCGCGGCCTGCTCTTTTTTGACAGGTCTAGTAAACCAATACACAACGAGAGGCAAAGGCAGTAATAAAAATGCCCAAGGCCAACCAAAGCTAAACATCAGTCACAGCTCCATACCATTGTCTGTTATGTTGTCGAATCCATTGATAGCAATAATGGTATAACTGTTCGGCTGCTAACGATGCACTTTTTTGATATTGGCCGTAACAAATTAATTCTTGAATGCTTTTTGCGCACGCTACTTTGGGTGCCTGTTTTTGTAATAGTTCTAACCATTTATTACCATAGAGTGAACCGACTGGTGCATGGGGATAGGCAGTCAACGCACTGCGTTTGAGGGTCGCTAAAAAGTGTTGGCAACAAAGTTCTGTGGAGAGTTGATTACTTTTCCATTCTTCTAAATAACGATTTAGCAGTTTAAGCCCTTCTTTTCGGTAACCCCATTTTTTTTGGTGGTGATGATAAAGAAAAAGTCCAAAAGTAAATAAGCCAATCGTTAACACTGCTAATAACCACCAACCAATGGCTGGGGGCCAGGCATCAATGGCATTTGGCGTAATAATATCTTCCAAGGGTAGTGGTTGTGTAGTAGGCAAACCTGGTGAGCCATTTGGAACGCTGGGATATACTGAACTCATCACACACTTCTCCCTTTATTACCATACAGTACATCACTGAGTAATTGATTGGTTTCTACGGTAATCAATACAATGCCCAATCGCATGCAAAGTTCAGATAGTTGTCTTTGTTTTTCTTTAAATAATGCAAGTTGTTGTTGTTGATAATGTTGATTGATGGAGAATCCCGATTGTTGCTTTCCATCACTAAGGGTGATATGTGCTACAGGGGGTAGTTGCTTCTCGAGAGGGTCAATAACCCAGTAGAGGGTTAAAGGATTGTGTCGTGCTAATAAGTAAAGTTGTTTTTCACAGTCTTTATTTAAATCATAAAAGTCGCTGATGATGATGCACTCAGTACCACTGCGTGCAATTCGCTTTAATTGCTGTAGGCTTTCATATAGTGAGGGTTCTTTTTTTGTAGCACTTAAATCAATTTGATTATTGGTTTCCGATAACAATTGTAACCACAAATTGACAGATTTTTGTGAGCGAGCGGGTCGAGTTTCATGTACACCATCGGAACCGATGACAATACCGCCCACACGATCTCCGCGCTTTAGTGTTGACCAGTTGATTAATGCCGCAAGTTCACAGGCGTAAACGGACTTAAAGCAGTGTTGACTACCGAAAAAGAGTGAGCGGCGCTGATCAACTAACGTAATGACAGGCTTTTCTTTTTCGTCTCGATAACATTTTGTGTGAGTTGCTTGCGTGCGCGCAGTGACACGCCAGTCTATATTACGCACATCATCGCCAGGTTGGTAAAGTCGTACCTCTTCAAATTCCATGCCTCTATTCAGCGCGCGGCTGCGATGTTGTCCGCTGCTTTCTGCAGCATTGGCAAGCATTTTACTTCCAGCATATAAATTTGCAGCATGTCGCAATTGTTGTAGCGTAGCCAGTGATGTATATGCCCCTTGTGGCGGCAGAGCAAGCCTTGAGCCAGATATTGACGCTTTTGACGCTGAAATTATCATAATAAGTGTTTAGGTAATAGCCACTTTACTGAGTAAATGACGGATAACCTGCTCGGAGTTGATACCTTGTGCCTGCGCTTCAAAGCTTAATAGTAAGCGGTGACGAAATACATCATAAATAACAGCATGAATATCATCAGGTGAAACAAAGTCTCTTCCTTGTAAAAACGCATGGGCTTTTGCACAGCGGTCTAAACTAATCGTTGCTCGTGGACTCACTCCAAACTCTATCCACTGCGATAATTGTTGATCGATGGCACTTGGATTACGAGTCGCCATGGTTAACTGGACCATGTATTCATCCAATGATTCTGCAGTGTGAACCCCTAAAACAGTTTGCCGTGCGGACAATAAATCTTTTTGGGAAATAACTTGTGGTGGATGACTCGTTTGTCGGCTTGCTTCCGTTCTGGCTAATTGTAAAATGGACAACTCTGCTTCAGTATCGGGGTAATCGACATTGACTTGCATTAAAAAACGATCT
>JBNKUQ010000079.1:0-14960 GCA_050298695.1 Cellvibrionaceae bacterium | reverse complement strand
TATTTGTATTTCTTGAATATTTTTAGCAAAGGATAGTGATGTGATAATTACAAGAGAACTTATAAAAACTACAATTATTAGTTCAAATAAAGAAAAACCATTTTTCATTTAGTTTAACTCATATTTATAAAGATTTATTTTTTCATCTTTAAAAGCATTAGTCGGCATTGGCTTAATCGCTAAGCTTAAATCACTCACTACAGTAATTCGACTTTGTGGCTCTAAATCCGCAATAACCTTCCACTCACCTTCGAGAGGTTGTTTGATAGTGACTAAATCATATTTATCGGTACGATACCAATTGACGGTTTCATCTTTAGTTGACTGCGAATATTCCGTGTTATCTGGTGCAATAATGCGCGTTTCTGTTGAATTAGGACGACGAAAAATAAGCGCCGTGAATTCTTCAATACTGGAGTCGGTTAAAAAAGAGTTGCCTTCAAAAGGTAATTCTTCTTTAGGAACCGCTTGATCGAATACTTGCAAAAAGACATTCATTAATTCATCTGCACTTTTTGCAATAACAGACTTTCCTCCCGTAGCAAGAGCCAGTTTATCCATCAAGGTCTTATCGGTGTTATCTGATAGCGAGACTGTGTGAATTTGATATCCGGCTTTTTTATATGCCGGCAATATTTCGTTGATAATACGCTGACGCTCTTTTTGATTAACTTCGGGATTGCGATTAATATCGACAACACCATCGGTTAATAAAATGATGTGCGTCTGGAACTGCCCTCGAGTAGAAAAGCTACTGTCATAGGCCGCTTTTTCAAGTGCCTCGCCTATATTGGTAAATTGAGCAATAGAGTTAATTTTATCGGAAACGTTAGCCGCTTCACCTTTCCAGTTTTTATCCACCTCTTTATGTTTGACCAGCATGTTGACATACTGACCAAAGGTCCACACACCAGCTTTACTCTCTTCTGGAAGTAACTTAACCAACATATCAAGAGCGGGTCGGCGTAAATTCTCCGGATCATTTTTTTTCATACTGCCCGATATATCAATCACAATGCGAACATCAGAATTTTTGGCAGCCACCGGAACTTGTGCATGAACCATTGACGCGGACACGAGCGCAATCATTGACATAAAAGCAACGATGTATGCGTGGCTATACCGCTGCACGACAAATCGACACATGCGCAGATAAACAAAAAGAAGCATCATGAATTCAGGCCTACATATAAGGAATTCCACTTAAAACGTGTTCTATCCTATAGGTATAGCATTAATAAAAAATTTCGCAATGAAATGAAAGACACCAGTATTCGATATTCTCTTTATAAAACAAAGAGAAAGAGGCTGTGGTTAGGAAGTGTTATGCTGCTTGAGTCGTTTTCTTCTTTTGTGGCCTCTTACGAAAAAACAGCATAATTATCGACAAAGTAAAATAAACGATTAATGCGAACAACGTTCCTGTAAGCACTAATTTACCTACTGACATAAGCTCATCAGTACCAGAAAAAACAAAAACTAACATAGCTTTAACCCAAGCTGGCGCCCAAAAAAGCGGGGATTCCTCAACCTGAGCGGGAACAAGTAGCATACTCGCAACAATTAATCGAAGAGACTGTTTACAGTAAAGCCATGGAAGGGCTCGCGTTATGCGCCAAAATACAGATAATACACCTAAGACACAAACCAAATAGGCCAACCAAGCAACAACATACTCTTCAAAACTAAACATAATCCCTACTTTACGACTCTCTTTAATATTACAAATGATCCAATATGAGGCCTGAAAAACTCAACCTACTAAATTTACGACACCCAAAACACAACCCGCTCTTCGTAATCGTCAGGGTGAATATAAGCCGCTGACAACACGCGACCTGATACAGACATACCTGCCTCGTGAACGCTCTCAGTACGCCCAGACAACAATGGATGCCAAGGCTCTAGCGGCCTTCCTTCACTTAACATTCGATAAGCGCAAGTACTCGGCAACCATGGATAATCCTCGATAGTCTCTGGGCTCAATGATAAACAATCAGGAACGATCTGCTTCCGTTGCGAGTAGTTGCCGCACTGGCAACTATCACAATCCAACAATTCACAAGCTATATCAGTGTAGACAATCTCACCGCTATCTTCATCTTCTAATTTGTGTAAACAGCATTTGCCACAACCATCACATAAAGCCTCCCATTCCGCTTTATTCATATCGGATAATGCTTTACTCTCCCAGAACCGGGGGGTATTAGAAGACACTTAATTCTCCTACAATCTACGACATCATCGCGATTTGTTTTACTATTTTAGGCATAAGCCAATATAACCGTAAGAAGTGGGATAAAGTGTAGTAAAAGCGAAGTACTCAAAAAGAATTGACAGCGTTCCCAGCAAACACACACAGCTCCCGTTGAGACCTTATTTTAATACAGCACAACTTGATTAAAGTTATATCACATCGCTAAAGGAAGCTAGGGCCTCAAAGGCCAAAGATTATACACAAAAAAAAATTCATCACAAACGCTCAATAAACAAAAACATAAAAATAGTGGGACTCCACAGTTCACTCGTCGTAAAAGAACAGGATTTTAGTTATTGGGCTCTATTTTTCTAATTCTCAACAAAGAGGGTTTAAACATGCGATTATTTATCTTACTCATAAGTTCACTGTGCTTTTCACACTTAACCATGGCAGCTGGCCAAACCTTCACTTATCAAGTGAATGGTAAAGACTATGAAGGGTATTTTATTAGCCCTAAAAAAAATGCACCTCTAGTACTATTGATTCACGACTGGGATGGCCTAACCGACTATGAAATAAAGCGTGCCAACATGCTGGCGGAAAAAGGTTATGCAGTAATGGCTGCCGATCTTTTTGGCGCAGGCGTCAGGCCTACAGAAGTAAAAGATAAAAAACAGCACACAGGAGAACTTTATAAAAATCGGGAAAAAATGCGCGCTTTACTCAATGGCGCAATAGATGTAGCTAAATCTAAAGGCGGAAACACCGCTAATGCCGTGGCCATGGGTTACTGCTTTGGCGGTGCCGCTGTACTGGAGCTTGCCCGTTCAGGTGCCGATATAAAAGGATTCGTTACCTTTCATGGGGGCTTAAAAACTCCAGAAGGCCAAAATTATAACAATACGAAAGGAAAAATATTGGTACTCCACGGCAGTGCCGACAGTGCAATCACCATGGATCAATTTGCTGGTCTAACCAATGAGCTGGTAGCTGCTAAGGTTTCTCATGAAATGATCAGCTACAGCGGAGCCCCTCACGCGTTTACAGTCTTTGGATCAGAGCGTTACCGCGAAGATGCCGATAAGAAATCTTGGGATCGCTACCTGGCATTTTTAGAAGAGGTTATTCGATAGATCCTAAAACAAAGTCTAATGGACAAAAGCAACAATAATCAGATAGTTGGAAAAAAGTCGCAACACGGCCTTTTATCTACTGACTAAGCAATCATGATTATGTAAGAATAGTGCTGCTCTGGAGCTAATTCGCTATATCGGAGCAGCATTCTCTAGTGGTTTTAAGCAAATAACGATAAACACTAAATCTACACAGGAGTCAGCTATGAAATTCGCCCTTCCCTTTTTACTATCTACACTAACCCTTGGCATTTCTCTCAGTAGCACTGCGGAAGAATCCTATGCCTGCCTACACGAAGGCAGTGAGCGTATTATTCGTGTCACTTACGATTCTCCTGATAGCCCCGTCCCCTGCCAAGTAGTTTATGAAAAGGCATCCGGCAGCCAAATATTGTGGAGCGCACAAAATGAAGCGGGTTACTGTGAATCACAAGCAGAAGCCTTTGCCGAAAAGCAACGCAGCTGGGGCTGGGATTGCACCAAGATGGAAGTACCAACAGCTGAGTCAAGCGAGCAGCCTGCCGGAACAACACCGTCAAGCTAGATAGCCAACTTTGAAAGAATACACTGAGGCAACGGCTGAGTACTTATTACTTCCGTTGTCATTCCCGCGAAGGAGGGAATCCAGGAGTTAATAGACATATTTAAGTCTGGATCCCCGACTTGCCCTACAGGACGCAGGGTACTTCAAACAACACCGGAGCCGTTGCTGATCGCGAGGATGACAATTGTATTCTTTTGTTAACAATGTACCAGGCATTTTTCATGGCCGACTAAATAAAATCAGCGTTCAAGAAAATGATTCGCTTGATTAATTGCTTCACTACTCGCCTGCGCCTCAGCAGATAGTGTTGGCGGTAGTTGCAAATAAAAACCTTGGCTACTGATAGCAGCCATAACATCACTGGCCCTGGCTCTCGCTAATTTTTTCTCTGGCGTGAGAGTTAGGGTCATGGCCAACTCCATACGCCCCGTAGTTTTTTGCAGACTCTCGGGTAAATCGTCAAGCGATGCTGTTTTTTCAAGGTAGAGGTACATGCCCTCTTTTTTGCCACAACGATAGATATTACAAATGAGTGTGGTCATTTTAACTCCAATAAATAATCGACTAACATTCTCCCCACTATCGATTCACGCC
Organism: Cellvibrionaceae bacterium; assembly: GCA_050298695.1. GTDB lineage: Bacteria > Pseudomonadota > Gammaproteobacteria > Pseudomonadales > Cellvibrionaceae > CANLBN01. The sequence continues at coordinate 10,489 of JBNKUQ010000079.1, read as the reverse complement.
AACCTTGTAAACTTGTTGGCAAAGAAATCGTTGGATTCTTAGCTTGATAAACAAGAGCCTCTAAATCATTCTTTCGCGCTAAACATTCAGGAGGGAGATTTAACGCTTCTGCACGTGCAACTACCTTTTCTTTTAACTGCTTAAAAAGAGCCGTTTGTTCAGCACTTAAAGGGGCTGGTAAGACATTGGGGTAATTTGCAGAATCTTGCTGTGCTTTTTCTAAAATAGCAAAGCATTCATCACCATACTGATGCACAAATCGAGGAGGAATATCACGTATTTTATACAAGGCATGACACTCCTTTGGTTGCATGCGACTTATATCAAGTAAAACGGCATCTTTTACCAAATGATTGCGCGGTATATTTACGTTTCTCGCTTGCTGCTCACGCCACGTACAAAGATCTCGCAGTATCGCTAACTGCGGCTGCGTTAACTTCCAGGCGGATTTAACTCGAAAATAATATTGATCGTAACAGCTATTTTGAATCAACTTTTCTAAAGCTCGCTCACATTCGGACTCAACCCAATCCAAGCGCTGGCTTTTTTCAAGTTGGGCTACAAGGGCGGTATACACTTCTATTAAATGCTCAACATCCAAGGCCGCATAATTTAATTGCGACTGACTCAATGGACGTTGCAGCCAGTCTGAGCGAGTTTCTTGTTTAGGAATGGTGTCACCGCGAATAGCCTTAACTAAATTCGCATAACTAATCGAAGCGCCATAACCAGAAAATGCAGCGGCAATTTGCGTATCAAACAAGGGACGAGGCAATACTGAAAGGTAGCGGTCAAAGACTTCCAAGTCTTCCGAGCAAGAATGAACCACTTTCGTCACACTTGCGTTTAGCCATACAGCTTCAAGTGCTTGAGTATTGCTAATGGCCAGGGGGTCGATTAGATAAATGCCCTGTTGATCAGCAACTTGCAACAGGCCAATATTGGGGTAAAACGTACGCGTGCGAATAAATTCGGTATCAAGTGCAATAACCGGTTGCTGTTGCCACTGTTGGCATAACTCAGCCAAGCGCTGGTCATTATCGACCCACTCTACGGGTTTACTCATTACAGTCCTATTCATTAATTAGTTGCCCCTAAAAAATACATAAGGGGGCTGTGATTAAGTGGTAGATGGCTATCAAAGTAGTCACTTAAAACTCAAAGTCCACCGTCATTCCCGCTCAGGCGGGGATCCAGTGTTATCGAGGCCGCTTTAAGTCTGGATTCCCACCTGCGCGGGAATGTCGATAGGGACTTAATCAGAGCTTCCATAACGTAAAAACAGGGTTTTACTAGCATTTTTGTGGATGTCGCGCTAAAAAACACGCCGACTGTTGAATGCATGGGCCAAGGTGCCGCCGTCAATATATTCAAGCTCGCCACCTAATGGTACACCGTGGGCAATACGCGATACATTCACCCCCAGGGCTCTTGCTTGCTCGGCAATATAATGCGCAGTGGCTTCACCTTCGACCGTGGGGTTGGTTGCCAGAATCAATTCCTCTACATCACCTTTTTGTAAACGCGCTTCAAGTAGCGGCAACCCGATTTCATTGGGACCAATACCATCAATAGGGGACAAGTGACCCATTAACACAAAATACTTACCTTGGTACGTTCCCGCCTGCTCAATGGCAACAATATCTGCGGGGGTCTCTACAACACACAACTGCGTCGCCAGACGCCTCTCACTCACACAAATAGCGCAATGACTTTCTTCGGTCAATGTCCGACACTGCTGACAGCGGGCGACGTTTGCGAGTGACTGCCCCATGGCTTCCATCAATCGCTGTGCACCTTCGGTATCACGCTCCAACAAATGAAACGCCATACGTTGAGCAGACTTGCGTCCGACTCCAGGTAAACAGCACAAGGCACTAATAAGTTCATCGATAAGTGGGCTAAACATAGAAGTTTTTGTCTCGTTTAGAAAGGCATTTTAAAGCCAGCAGGTAAATTAAAACCCGATGCCAAATCACCCATTTTATCTTTATTTGCAGCCTCCACTTTACGTACAGCATCATTGACCGCTGCCGCCAACAAATCTTCCAATATGGTTTTTTCTTCTGTGAGTAGAGAAGGATCAATTTCAACATTGCTGACGTCATGCCGCCCTGTCATCGTCACCTTAATCATACCGGCACCAGACTCTCCCACCACCGTAAGGTTCGCTAGCTCTTCCTGTATTTTCTTCATATTATCTTGCATGGCTTGCGCCTGCTTCATAATATCGCCAAGGCCTTTCATCACTTTTCTCCTGTATAACGTTGATTAGGTTTCTGCTCTCAATCTACTGGCTTGATGGAATCGTCAACAATGGTCGCACCAAAAGCTTGTTGTAGTTGCTGAACGACAGGGTCACTATGAATAGCGGCCTCTGCCTGTTGTTGCCGTTCATGTTGCCTGCGCACAATAATTTGCGATGGTGTTTCGGTGAGGGGTTGCCCCAAACGAATATCGACTTCCAATTTCTGCTGGTAGTACTCACTGAGCAAATCGGCCAAGCGTTGCTGATGGCTGACATCGTACAACGTACCCTGCTGCTCATCCAATGCAAAGTATAAGCGCCCCTCTTTTATGCCCTCATAAGCACAGTTGGCTACCGTGCTTTGTAACAAACCGGCCACTCCTAGCTGGTGGTATAGGTCTATCCAGTTATCCTTACTCAAACTATCTAATTCTATCCGTTCTGCATGGGAAACTTTGTTAGCTTTACCCTTAGCCATTTTGCCCTTATCCGTATTGTTATCGGGTAAGGTCCTGGACTCCGCATGCTTATCATCCTTCGGTAAAACCACAGGAGATTCTGGTGCAGCAGTCTGCGTATACGGCTCTTGCTTGGAATCATCGGATGACTGGCTATCAATATCGACTTGAGCGCCAGGCTGGTGGGAAATAGGCTGAGCAGCTGACTCTTCTGCTGCTAGCTCTGGAGTCATCTCTGTATTTTTGTCTACACTTATACCAAGATTATTTTGATGACAACCAGCTCTCGACGCCGACTCGTTTGAGTCTTTTTCTCCTGGAGCATTTAGCGTACCTTTTGATAACGTACCTCCTGAAGCACCTAGCGCATCGCTGCCCGTTTCAGACTTTTTTGTCGGAGCTACCTCCTCCTGCGGCGAGGAGTCTGCTGTCGTTGTTGATGTAGGCAACGCTTTATTGGGTAGCTCAGCAACTCCCTGTGGCTTAAACGCCAGCATACGCAGCATTACCATTTCAAAACCACCTCGAGGATCGGGAGACAGCGATAAATCCCGTCGCCCCATTAAGGCCGTTTGGTAGTAGAGCTGGACATCTTCTGCGGCCATGGCCTGGGCAAAATCATAAATCTGTTGGCGATCTCCCAAGCTGTTATCGATAGCTTCTGGCAGTACCTGAGCAATCGCAATACGATGTAACAACGCAATCAGCTCGGCCAATACACCGCTGTAATCTGGAGCATGCTCAGCCATATGGGCAATGGCTTTTAACATACTTTGGCCATCTTCTTTTACCAAAGCATTTAGCACTTGCTGCACCAAAGAATAATCGATGGTTCCAAGCATCGATCTAACATCCACTTCTGTTATTTTGCCATTACTAAAAGAAATAGCCTGATCCGTGAGGCTTAATGCGTCGCGCATACTGCCGTCAGCTGCACGCCCCAACTGCCAGAGACCTGCCTCTTCAAAAGGCACCATTTCTTTTTCGAGAATATTATGCAAGTGGCCAACAATACGCTCGGCACTCATATTTTTGAGACTAAACTGCAAACAACGCGACAGCACCGTTACCGGTAGCTTGTGCGGGTCGGTTGTAGCTAAGAGGAATTTAACATGAGGAGGCGGCTCCTCCAGGGTTTTTAAAAGCGCATTGAAGCTGCTATTGGACAGCATATGCACCTCATCAATCAAATACACCTTGTAGCGGCCTCTAGTAGGCGCGTACTGAACATTTTCGAGTAATTCGCGGGTATCTTCCACCTTGGTGCGAGAAGCGGCATCGACCTCGATTAAATCGACAAAGCGGCCCTCGTTAATCTCGGTGCAGGCACTGCACTGATCACAAGGCTCTGAACTGACACCCACATCACAATTCAAGCACTTTGCCAAAATACGGGCAATGGTGGTTTTACCCACACCGCGGGTGCCCGTAAAAAGATAAGCGTGGTGTAGACGATTGTGGTCCAGAGCATTAATCAAGGCCTTGAGCACATGCTCCTGGCCTACCATTTCACGGAAAAGTCGCGGCCGCCATTTGCGGGCCAGCACCTGATAGCTCATATAATCGTCATCTGGATTAAAAAAAGAGGAGAATTATAACAGCTGAACCACTTCAATAAACGACTAAGGAATATTTTTTCATAAATATTAGAAATATCAAATTGTTAGGTGCCTCTGAAGCAATGATCATTTTTGGTGCCATCATTTTTGCATTTGCCTCAATGGCTAACGTTATTTCTTTGGAAGCAGTTACTGATTTAGACAGTAACGTCTTTGCTATTCGATTGTTTTATCCTGCGTGGTTTTTGCTGTTTTTATTGTCGGTTTTGCCATAAATGTCTTTATGGAAAAACATTGAAATCACTGAACGCTCCTCCTTTCGCCCCCAAGAGAAGAACAGGTAAAGCGTCATTAACGTTTTTACCAACTCTTCACACCAGAGCATTTTACATTCCTTGGTGTGCTTTTTATTTATCACTTAAAACTCTAAACGTTATATTTAAAAAATATAGATTTATAGCCAATAACATTGATTGTACGGTTGTTTTTTTAAATATTTGGGACAATAATATTAGAGTCGTTTATCTTTCTGGTTAATGTTGATGACAGCACAAAAGCTGACAATTACGTTTATTCTTGCGTCCATCTTTACGTTAGCTAGTATTAAGCCTGTCTTATCTGCTGAAAAAGCTGAATTTAAAGAAGGTTATTCATGTCATTACGCGTTTGTATTCGATAGTGATACCGATTTAGACGATAACGACGACTACGTACTATTTGGCAATCAGCTATTCTCTCTCTCTTCATACTTCCCCCCCCTAAATGTTTCCTCTAAACACGTTCTCCAAAAAACTCTCAATCATCATTATTCTATTCGCGCCCCACCTACCCCTAAACCGCTGTTTAGCTAAGCACTAAACATTCGAATTATTACTGTTTATCAAAAACGTTTTTGAATAAATGTTTATCCAAACCGATAAGCAAGGGTTCCTATTATCGATGAATCTTACCCAGAATTATTCAAAAACTTAATCACGCTATTTTTGAGAGATTTAACAATGAAAGAACTCAATATGTATCCACTTAGTCATTTTGACGATATTGCCGCACCCGAAAAAAATACCGACTTGTCATTAGAATCACCCGCCCTACTATTCTTAATCGATTTTTCAAAGCATCCTGTATTTACGATTGATTCTACATTAACGGCTATCGAAGCAAGGGACTACATGACAAAATTTCATATTCAAGTCGAAGTCGTTATCAATAAAAATAACGAATTCTTAGGTATAGTCAGTAATGATGAACTTATAGAGAGGAGAATCGTTCAGAGAGTTTCCGAAGGAGTAAAACGAAATGAAATTGAAGTGACTGATTTTATGAAGCCAAAAATACGTATAAAAGCATTGGCTATTAATGAACTAATCAATGCCACTATTGCCGATGTAATTAATGCACTAAGGAAAAATGGAGAATCTTACTGTTTAGCAATAGATCATAACAGTAATAAAATTAGAGGCTTATTTTCTGCGAAAGAAATAGCAAAGATGTTAAATATGACTATTGACCTGCCTCAAATAGCGCCATCATTTTCATCGCTCATGAGTCATATTAATTAACGACACCTTACTAAATAATGTCACCCCCGTGAAAGCGGGGGTAACCCAGGAGACATTCATCATTTTCACCAGAGGTTATCACAACCATCGACTTACAATTGCCCACTTGGTGTTGATTGTGAAATAGCGACTTCATCGTCATCCATATCTTCAGCAACACCTTCAAACATGGGCGTTGATAAATAACGCTCACCGGTATCGGGTAACATACACAAAATCACCGAACCTGGCGCTGCGGTTTCGGCGATTTGTTGAGAAACAGCAAATGTGGAGCCACCGGAAATTCCAGTGAGTATTCCCTCTTGGGATGCCAGCTTTTTAGCCCAGGCAATACCATCAGCTCCAGCAACAGGAATTAATTGGTCATACAGTCCTGCATCTAAGCCTTGCTGTAAAACATGGGGAATAAAATCGGGCGTCCAACCTTGTATAGGGTGAGGCTCAAATGCACTGTGACCTACAGATGGACGATGATGCGCATCTCTCTCCTGGGGCACACCACTACCCACTAGTTGGGCATTTGCTGGCTCACTTAAAATAATTTTCACTTCAGGGCGCATTTTTTTGATCACGCGCCCCAACCCTGTTAATGTGCCGCCGGTACCATAACCCGTCACGATATAGTCCAACTGCTTGCCATCAAAATCGCTGAGAATTTCTCTAGCGGTGGTATTTTCATGAATGGCGGCATTCGCATCAGTTTCAAACTGACTCGCCAAAAACCAGCCGTGTTTTTCTGCCAACTCCACCGCTTTACGAAACATCCCAAAGCCTTTTTCTGCCCGAGGTGTAAGCACCACCTTGGCGCCAAGCATACGCATGAGTTTGCGTCGCTCGATAGAAAATGAATCTGCCATGGTTACCACTAGTGGGTAGCCTTTTTGCGCACAAACCATGGCCAAACCAATACCCGTATTGCCCGATGTCGCCTCAACAACGGTCTGTCCAGGTTTAAGTTTGCCCTCACGTTCAGCAGCTTCAATGATATTGAGCGCCAATCGATCCTTTACGGACGCCGCCGGGTTAAAAAACTCCGCTTTAACGTATAACTCAGCATTGCTGGGTTTTAAGTTATTGATACGTATCGTAGGAGTATTGCCAACAGTTTCTAAAATAGAGTCATAAAGTTTACCGCGGCCTTCTGTTTGATAAATCTCTGTTCTTATTTTTTGCATGGCTTATCCCACCTTTATCTTTTCGTTAGAGGAGCATCAGTAATTATCAGAAAAGGGACTTTAATGGGATACTTCGTCATTGTAAACCTTTTACCGATTAGCCCATTTTTACCCTACATGGTTTCATATATATTCAATCGTTTTTAAATCAAAAGACTTTTAAAATTTTAGGCGTTAATACAACGTAGTGATTCGTCCAGCTCTGTCTTCATTCTCAACACTGACATTAAGACAATCACTGCTATGCCTTTTCCCATTCGACGAGTCAATTATTTTTTATTAATTTCGTGCACACTCATATCATTTACGGCTTGTAGCGGTTCCAATAAATATCTACTGAAGGCAGTGATAGACGTAAACGAATACCCAATGACTTATAAATTAAGCGACCTTAGCGAATCGATTGATTATTACAAACAATATGCAGATAACCACATTCCCCCAACCCCCAAAGAAGCGCAAGAATTTTTATTCCGATTTAAAAAAGATCCTTTCTTTGAAATGAATTTTTAAGTAACACATTAAATAAACTCTTCATGTATCGACCATACTGGCTTTTTAAACTACGCCAGAGATAAAGGCAAATAAATCGTCACATCGAATAAACCATCCTCCGACAAAAAATGATTCTTGCGATAGTAAACAAAGGCAGGTGTTGTTTTAAGTTTATAACGTGAACTCGGTAACCACTCTTCCAATATTCGGCTAAGCCAAGGCAATAACTCACCGTATCGCCCTTTAAAATCAAAAGCGGCATGTAAACCGCCTGGTATTGTCATTTGATTAACCAAACCTCTCTTACTTATTGGCCGATCTATTGTTAAACAAGCAACATAGCGACATTGATCGAGCGGCACCCAGGCAGGGTTGGAGTGGTGTAGGCCTATTTGTTGCCCAGACGTATTATCATTTAGTCCTTTCGCTTTCGCAGGGTTATTAAAACCAAAGTCACAACCTTGCTCCAACGCCCATGATTTTAAAAGTATCCAGGGACTTTCGATAGAATGTCCATATCCTTGATGCCTGATATAAGCGACTCGATGACTAGGAAGCTCCAGAACCTCAGGCTTAGGTAATTGACAGTTGATAACCCGTTCATAACCTGCTCTGATTTCAGGATCATTCATATAGGGCGAATAAGCTTGAGGCTTTGCAACCGTACGCCATTGTCCTGGCGTTAAACCAAAATGGGCTTTGAAAGCTTGGCTAAAGGAGGACAAAGAAATAAAACCACACTTCTCTGCTATCACTAATACACTGCTATCAGGGTCAAACATCAATTGATTTGCCGCCTGCTCCAAGCGAATACGGCGGATATAAACATTTATCGTCTCCCCAACCACACACTTAAAAACACGATGAAAGTGTTGCTCAGAATAAGAGGCCACTTTAGCCAATTTTTTTGCCTCCAGGGGAGACGCAATATTGCGATGAATCTCATAAAGCGCTTCATTAATCTGAGATTGTTGTAACTTATTTGTCTTACTTATCTTACTTTTCAAAAGACACTCCCCCTTACCCCCCCCTCACAAAAAGCATATATGGACATAAGTGTAAGCATATATGGACAAACAAGTATCAGCAAATAAAACTACTATTTGTTCGCAGATATCCCCATAGAGAAAAACGAATATGAAAGCCAATAACACACTACAAGGAATCAAACCCTCCTATATTCGAGAAATATTGAAGGCCGCAAAATCACCTGATGTTATTTCCTTAGCCGGAGGCCTGCCATCAGCAGATATGATACCCACCACCCTATTTTCAGAAGCCTTGGAAGAGATACTGAAATCACCTCGATCTGTTCTAAGTGATCAGCTTCAATACGGAGAAACCATAGGGTATCCGCCACTGATCAACACCATAAAACGTTATTACAGTATCGATGACGGTACAGAGCTAATGATTACCAACGGCTCTCAACAAGGCTTGGATCTCATTGCCCGAGCATTTATCAATGCGGGAGATAACATCCTAGTCGAAGCACCGAGCTACCTGGGCGCTCTACAAACATTTAGCCTGGCACAAGCCAAAATACACGCAGTTAAACAGGTGAATAACGGGCCCGACTTAGCAGAATTAGAAACACTGTTTTCTTCACAACAAATCAAATTATTTTATGCCGTTCCCGATTTTCATAACCCCACAGGTAGCTGTTGGCCATTAGACACTCGTAAACGAGTCGCTGAACTATGCCTGCAATATGACGTGACATTAGTGGAAGATGCACCTTATAGGGAGCTTCGCTTCCATGGAGAAGACTTACCACTCGTATCTTCTTTTTGTAAAAACCAATCGATACGGCTACGCTCATTTTCAAAAATTGCCGCGCCAGGAATGCGCTTAGGTGCCGTGTTAGCACCTGCATTGTTAATGTCACCCCTTACCACCGTGAAGCAAGCAGCTGACTTACACACTGCCATCCCCTTGCAAGTAGCATTAATGCATTTATTGGAAAACACACAGTTCCCTGATCACTTAAATAAAACCCGCGAGGCCTACTTACTGCGTTATAAAGAATTTATACAACACTTATCTCGACTTAGACACTACGGATGTGATTTTGGTGATATTCAAGGAGGCATGTTTGTTTGGTTAACACTGCCTGAAATAGATCCCTTGTTAGTCGCTGACGATTTATTAAAACAAGGGCTTGCCGTTGTACCTAGTACTGTTTTTTATCACGACAAAAGAGATGTACAGTCTGCCTTACGCCTGAATTTTACTTGTGAAAAAATTGAAAAGTTACATAAAGCAATTGTGAAGTTAGAAAAATATCTGTTAAAAAAATTAAGAGCTCAGACGCCTTGATTATCTCGATATTTTTCTGACTTTCTATCCCCACCCCACCCAGAGGAAACAGCCCGACGGTTCGCCATCGCTTCGACCTGCTCTTTAAATTGGCCGCTACCTAACACCCATGATTTATTAGTCGCTTGACGAATCTCATCTAGGGTTTTTTCTGCAATCCTGCCACGAAACAAATGCCGATACGCTTGCTGACGCGCTTCAGGCGATCCCCCCAAGCTCATGTACTGAGCATGAGGAGTTAACAATCGTATTTCTTTGCCTATTGCGTTACCTTGATAACTAGACCACGGATACTCCGATGGATGCTCAACCATATTAGCTCGGACGGGATTGAGTTCAATATAGCGGCTGACAATTAACAAATAATTTTCGGTATCCACCAAGGTCGATTTAAAACGCCCCTCCCATAATGTACCTGTGCGCTGATACGTAGTATTAACGTAACCAACATAACGACGCCCCACAGACTGCATCATTTTTGAAATACCATACTGACTTTCTGGGGTCGCCAGTAAATGAACATGATTTGTCATAAGCACAAACGCATGGATTGCCACCTTATGCTTGTCAGCCGCCTCTCGTAACTGATCGAGATAAAAACGGTAATCCTGCTCATCAAAAAAACAAGCCTGACGGTTATTACCTCGCTGGATAACATGGTGAGAACAACCTGGAA
>JBNKUQ010000078.1:0-15155 GCA_050298695.1 Cellvibrionaceae bacterium | reverse complement strand
TCAAAGCCGAATCAGAAGACCTGGCGCACTATGGTAGAAAGCACTCAAATTAATGCCCGACATATGTTGGCCGGTGATACACAGTTGCTTTATCAGCTGGCAACTGTGCCACCACAGCACATGTGGGGGCTCGAGACCTCGGTGTTAATTCCCTTGTTTAACCCAGTCTGTGTTGCTGATGCTAAACCCTTATTCCCCCAAGATATTCACGATGTATTAGCTCAGCTTCCTGAGCCGCGGATGTTAGTCAGTACACCAGTACATTTGCGTGCTATTTGTGCGAGCCAGCTGGGTTTTCCTGAGGTAAATTTGATTTTATGTGCAACATCGCCGCTATCGGAAGATCTGGCTCGGCAAACAGAAGCGCTATTTACCAATAAAAGCAATATTCACTCTCAGTTGCGAGAAGTGTATGGTTGTAGCGAGGTAGGTTCAATGGCTGTTCGGCAAACAGCCAACGAGCAAACTTGGCAGTTATTTACTGGTATTCAGTTGACCCAAGATGAAAATAAAACGATAGCAAGTACCCACTATTTGCCGGGCCCAGTCGTATTACAGGATAGAATTCTATTATCGGATGAGGGAGGTTTTACTCTCGATGGGCGCGACAGTGACATGATTGATATCGCTGGTAAAAGAGGGTCGCTGCTAGAACTCAATAAAGTCTTATTGAGCTATCCCGGTATCATTGATGGTGTGATATTTTTGCCTAATCATGGCGCGGCGCAGTCAAATTCCGGCGGAAGTGTGATCAATCAGTCCAGACTAGCTGCCTTAGTCGTTTTACCTGAACGGGGTCAGGAGGCTTCGTTAAGAGACTATTTAGCGGAATACCTTGATAATGCCTTTATTCCCCGCCCTATTATCAAGGTAGATGCTTTACCCCGAGAAGAAAATGGTAAATTGCCCGTGCGGCGTTTACAGGAATTCTACCGTGAGTTGCGGGCAGGGTAATCTATCGACTGGTTCAAACAACTCGTAATCATTTTGTTATATCCTACGGCTTATTATTTAATTCATTGGTAAAGAGTATGTTAGTCGGTATTGTTGGAGCAGGTCCCGCAGGTTGCGCATTGGCGTGCTTTTTGGCGGAACGCGGTGTTAAAAGTATTTTATTCGATAACGAAAAGCGCCCTTCGCTTTTGGTGGGAGAATCGCTGGTGCCGGCTGTTGTACCTTACTTGCAGCGCCTAGGCATCGAAGATGACGTAGCGGCTATTTCTGCCAAAAAACAAGGCGCTGCACTGCGTCATTCCAGTGGTTTGCGCGTTAACTTTAATTTTCGACGGTTTACAAAAACCATTCCCAACTACTCTTACAATATCCCTCGTCCAGAGTTTGATGAGCTCATGTGTGATCGTGCCAGAGCAATGGGGGTGCGCTTTGTTAGGGGGCAAGCAAAAGTAGAAAAGTCGATTGATCCTAATAGAGAGTTGGTGTTATCGCAATCAACTCTCGACGCCGCCGGTTTATCAAGTCAGCCGGATTTTTTAGTGGATGCCAGTGGTCGGCATCGACTTTTTAGTCGAACACTGAGTTTGAAAGCAGATAAAGGCGGACGGGATGACGTGTCCTACTTTGCCCATTATGAGCACTTTAAAGGTGATGCTTTGGTTCAAGGGCAGGTGGTCTTATCGATCATTGATTCGGGCTGGGCTTGGCAAATTCCTTTGCAAGATAAGTTATCGGTTGGTGTTGTACTCGATAGAAAAACAGCAAGCCACTACGGAAAAACACCAGAAGAGCGCCTAGAAAATATTATTGATGCCGATATGATGCTAAGACCCAGTGGTAACGGTCGTCGTCGTTGTTCAGACGTAATGACCTACAGTAATTATCAGTTGATTAGTCAACAAGGGTTTGGTCGTGATTGGGCCCTACTGGGCGATGCCTTTGGTTTTGTTGACCCCATGTTGTCGCCGGGTTTATTTATGGCCTTGGAATCGGCGGCTACTTTGGACCAGTGTTTATTTGCTAAAAATGCAATGTCGAAATCCATAAACGCACGTATGAAATCGCTCCAAATGTACAGTGACAAAGTGAATAAATGGCATCGCTCCTGGAGTGAGGTGATTGAGTACTTTTATGATGGTCGTTTGTTGGGTCTCTTTGAGGCGGGGCAAAATGTTGTAAAAAATGCATCACGCTGGTCGCCAACACGCTTTATGGAATGGCATATTCGCCGTGTGGTTTCCTCGATGGTATCTGGAGCGGAGACTTGTTCCGCATATAATCGCAAAGCGCTGTACCATAGTTGCCGCCATTTACTATCTGATGATATTGATATCAATCGATATAAAATACAATCTCATGGTAAGTATGAAAAGCACAAGCAGTCTGCAGTATCCTTAGATTGAATAAAGTTAAAATAACAACTAAGATCATTTCTCTTATCTTCAATATAGGTTGGTACAATGAAAAAAAATTCTCTAATTAGCACGTTGCTATTTTTATTCTTGTCTTTTTTAATTCTTCCTGTTTCTCAAGCAGACGATCATGTGGATATGATTGATGCGACTTCTCTAAACCCTAATGAAATCGATGTTAAAGAAGCGCTTATATATTCTGCGCTACACTACCAATGGGATATCGTAGAGCATACGCGCAACACCATGCGTTGGGACTACAATGGGGTGTTGTTGGATTTTCAAATAAATGGCGGAAAAATAAATATTACCGTAGGTGGTGATGTGGAAATTAATCCAAAATGGTTAGCACGTATTAAAAAGCTAACCTTGAGACGTTTGGCCTACCATGCTGAGATTCGTAAAGCCGAAGCGATGATTCAATAATTTTTTTACTCGTTCCCGCGCTCCTGCGTGGGAATGCATATAACAATCAAGGAAATGCCTTTTGCTAAAAAGGATAGTGCTGGGCCATAAAAAAATAATAAATGAAAAGGTTGTTTTGTTGTGATTATTTGTGAGCTCAGTCTGCATTCCCACGCAGGAGCGTGGGAACGAGTTATTTTTAACTACAATGGTGGAGCAGTCAGCTCTTTAAGGCGTGTATTTGTAAGGAGTGGCTGCACTATGTCTCATATAAAAATTGCTTTTTTTCTTCTCTTCTTTTGGTGCTTTAGCGCCTCGGCAAAAGAATTGCCTCTATGGGAAGTCGGTCTCGGTTTAGGTGGTCTGCATCAATCTTACTACACGGGTACGGAACAAACTCGTAGCTATTTGTTTCCTGTCATTATCCCGGTTTATCGTGGCGACTTTTTAAAATCTGATGATAAAGGGATTCGAGCGCAACTATTCAAAGACGATCGCTACAAGCTTGATGTAAGCTTAGACTATAGCTTCCCTGTAGATAGCGATGATATTGATCTGCGAGAGGGGATGCCTGATATTGGCAGCTTAATTGAAATTGGCCCTTCATTAGAAGTGAAATTGTCGGAAAGTGAAATAGGGACGTGGTTTTTGAAATTTCCTTTGCGCGTTGTGACCGAGGTAGATGATAGAGAATTTGATTCTGCTGGTTATAACTTTTCTCCAGCGCTCAGTTTTGAAAAAAAATTTAGTGGCAGCTCTTGGAAACTTGGTACTAGTTTGTCCTTTAAATATGGCGATGAAAAATATAATTCGATTTATTATACCGTTGATTATCAGTATGCAATAGAAAGCCGGCCTGCTTATAAAGCGGAAAATGGTTATGCCGGCGCTCGTTTCCAGCTAGCACTGAGCTCAAAAACAGATCACGATCTATGGGTTTTATTTTTGCGCTACGATAATATTGATGGAGCCGTTTACGACGACTCTCCATTAGTCGAAACCAATGAAAATGTCACTTTTGGATTTATTTATAGTCGTTATTTGTTTAAATCAAAAACAATGGTGACGCGCCCATAATAATTCACTCGTTCCCACGCTCCTGCGTGGGAATGCATACCATAATGAACGGGATGTACTTTGCTAAAAGGTAGTACTGTCGATATATGAGGGTGCTTGTTTTGAGGTGGCTATTTGAGGGTTTAGTCTGTATTCCCACGCAGGAGCGTGGGAACGAGTCAGTCGGTAGTAGTGCGCTTTCGTGAGAGAACGAAGCCAGTTAATTTAAGACGTTTTCTGCTGTTGTCGCTGATAAATAATAAACCCAATAATTGTCGCAACGACCAACAGTAGATAATTTATTTTAATACCAATAATAACAATGGTTGAGATAATATCCACGGAAATGAGTACGAGCAAAAAGTACATCATAATATTTTTGTGAATATATCGGCAGGCAATCGCGCCTAATGGAGCACCAACCACCACAATGGGTACGGCTGCGAGCCAGTAGGATACGACAACGCCGCTAAATAAATCGGTAGTAAACAGTATTGAACTAAAACCAACGAGTGCATTAATACCCATAACGACAACAGATGTAGCAATCGCTTTTTTAAATTCATAACGCCAGATAAAAATCATCATGGTAAATAAAATAAAATCGATACCCGTACCAATAATCCCACTCAGCATTCCGCCAATAAAACAGGTAATCGTTAACGCAAATGAGTTGGGACGAGGATGATCGATATGGGGAATGTTGTCATAATTAAAGCGAGTCCAGAGCAAGCCTAGTGCGACTAAAAAACTAAAACAGCTAAATAAGTATTTAATATCGGCACCAGAAATTTGTAAGCGTACAAAGAAAAAGCTCGTTACCAAACCCAAACCACCGGCAACAATAGAGTAAGCAATGGTGCGCATGCATACGGGAATGCGAGTTAAAAATATCATCAGTGCTGCCGACATCATCCCCACGCTCTGAATGGCGAGAGAAAAGATCAAGGCGGTCGCACTATCGATATGAAGCACTTTCGTGAAAACGGGAAAAGCGACAGCCCCGCCACCCACGCTAGTAGAGCCTGCCACAAATGACCCCAATAGCATGGTTAAAGTAATAGTAAAATGTTCTTTAATGATTGTTAGTCCCTGGGAACCCAGGCAAAAAAACCAAATAGACCACGTAGTTAAAGCAATAGCGGTTTGGGTAGCTAATCCGTTCATGAAATATACAGCGCTTGAAAAAAAAGGGGCATCATAGCGCAAATGATTTGCGATGCCTAGAATTTAATCGGTGTGAGAAAGCCTTATTGGTGGTAGCTGAATAAGGAAATGAGTTCGCGCTCACAGGCGGCGTCATCGCCTAAATTGAGCATGATAATATTGCGAAGGTGAGTCATACCTTCAACATCAAACTCCAAAAAGCGAAATCCATAAAATTGTCCGTTGTTATGGGCCTCTTCCGCTTTAATTTTCATGCTAGTGCCGTTGTCGAAAGAAATTTCGGTCATCACCGGTTGGTCGGGATTAAATGTGAAGGGCGTGCGACTGGTAACTAGTATGCCTTTAAATGAAATATCGACAACGTGTCCTAGCCAGAGCTGATCCCCTTGGGATATTTTGACCTGGGTAACAAATGATACGCGTGTAAAATGGCGCTTTTCTTCGGTTCCCATAGCGTTTACCCTTTGTTGCTTCCCCTAAGTGTAGAAGGCGCAAGCGTATAAGGCAAAGTATACTAAGCTCTGTTCACACTCATTGAGCGGTCATTACCATAGGTGCTTGCTATTTATTCGGGTTAGAAGAAAGCGGAATAAAATACGCGAAAGACATCGGCTTCAAGTTCATACATGGGTTCAGAGCCTCTTGCATATCCAGTCTTACTCGCATCCCGGAAGTTATCGTACTCAAAAGTCATATAGTCCCAGCTAAAGTTTAATGTACTGTTATTAAAAAACTCATAGCGGCTCTTAAAGGTATAGGTAACACTCAGTCCATATTGAGTGGCTGTGTAGGTACTCAGTTCTTTGTCTCGGGCATAAAACTCGTAAGAGTTTGCATCCGTGTCAAAAATATCCTGATAGAAAAAAGCGCCAGAACTTTGGTTGTAAGATCTAAAACGTCCTTCAAATAACCAGCGGCTACCCCATTGATGGCTGTAACGTAGTTCGTAATTTTGTGACTCAAGTCCCCAGCTATCACTAAAGCTTCTATACTCAGCGCGTAGGCTGGAATGATTAGTCAAGGCATAGATACCGCGAATAGCATAGGCATCACTATTGCGTGTATTGGGGTAGCACTCACCACCTTGGTTGCCATACTGTTGATCGCAGGTGAGTACAGCATCGAGATCCACAGTGCGCACTTGACGATATGGGTTACGTAAAAAGCCTTCATCAAAAACGGCCTCGTAGCTAAAAGAAGCGATCAGCCTTTTTGTTAAAATCTGTGTAAACCCCAAGTTATAACGTTTACGGTTGGAACCGGCTTCAAAACTTTCTGCACCGGTCGCTTTTACTGTGTCGTCACCCAGTCCAAAACCTAAAGTCAGTGTTGAAAGGTCGCCAAAAAATTCTTGGCTAATACTGTAGCTGAGGGTATCGGCAATATAATCATTCTCGGTACTGTTGGCGAAACCCAGCGTCATAATGGTGCGATCATTAAGATAATCCATGCTCAAACTATATTCAGTACGTTCTTCCGTATATTCACTTGCCGTGGTAACAACATCCACCGAGGCGCTTGTCACCATATCGACATAATAGTTGCCAGAAAAAGAAAACTTATCACCCACATTTTTGCGCACCAGAACCGATGGCCCGTCAATCTTTACGCCGCCACCTTCGTAGCTGTGATAGAGAATATCTGCGCGCTCTTCTGGCAAAATCGCCGCAAAACTTTGCGAGACATGCAGCATCGCAAATAAAGGTAATAAAAAAAGACAACAACGTTTTATCGTGATCATAGAGTGTAATTGGATTTTAGTTACAGCCACAACCGCCCCCGGCACTGCCTTCGGCTCCACGCGCACCTTCGCGTGACTCGTAAACATGATTAATGTAACGCGTACTTACGGGATCGCGCTCAAAAGACATAATGGGACTGGAAAGTATTTCGCGTTCATGCGCTTTAACCCAAGGTTTTGGTGTTAATTTACTGCAGCCTGCTGCTAACAGTAAAGCAAAGATAATAAAAAGAACTCTCATCGCGATTACCTCATCACGTCATTTTTTATTGGTGCAATCCTTTTTACTGCGGACATACTTAAAAAGCATACACTGTCATCCCCGCCTTGCCCTACAGGATGTAGGGTACTTCTTGCAACGCAGGAGCAGTTGCTGATCGCGGGAATGACGTCGGGAACAATAGCTGTGTTGATGTTTACCTCGGTGTATTCTTTTAAGTCGTTTGTTAGTACACGCTCTCTATTGTTCTATTCGCGTAACAGGGTTTTAATCATTTGCTTGTATTTCTTTTCATCGCCTGGCTTATAGGCTTCATGCAAGAAACGCGCATTACCACTGCGATCTAAAAATACAGTAGTTGGCATGCCCATATTTTTACCTAAAAATTGTTTCTCTAAAATGCTTGTTACTGTCTTTTGATTGTCATAAAGCACAGGAAAGGTTAATTGTTTTTCAGTGACAAACTTGTCTATTTCTGTTTTTTTATCGGCGTTGGTGCTGTTTTCTACGTTAATGCCTAAAATGGTAAAACCTGCTTTGCTATAACGTTGATAGAGTGCTTCCAGGGCAGGCATTTCTTGTCGGCAGGGGCCACACCAGGTTGCCCAAAAGTTTAGCATGACCACTTGGCCGCGCAGTTCTTCGAGTCGCACGTTTTCGCCACTGGTGCTATCTAGTGTGAAGTCGGGCATTTTCCCACTAATTTCTTTTGCATGGGCGTTCAAGCACAAAACTGTCATTAAAAAAGCTGTTAATAATTTCATTATATTCTCCCGCTAAAAATAGAACGACAAGCCAAGGGTGGCCTCTAAATTATTGGTGGTTTTATCTTCGATGATGTCGCTGTTAAAAATATGGTCTTTAACCGTTGCATGTAGAGCTAGATAATCAGTTAAATAAAAACGTAAGCCACCACCTAAGGTGTAGGTGAAATAGTCGCTTTCATTAAATGTGGTATTGCCACCACCGATTAAAATATAAAAAACACTGTTATAAGCGGTATTGCTACCCAGGAAAACTTCTCCCTGAAAAATATTGTAAACCAGCGAAATGTTGTAATAGTTGTACTCTCGTTGATCGCTACTTAACAATTGAATACCGCCACCAAGTACCTCAATGCTCGACTCTTTTGCTTCGGTTAAACCGTAATTGAGTTCAATCACAAAATCTTCTGTCATATGGTAAGCCAGCCGAAGACCATTGACGCTATTGCTACCAAAATCCTCAATGGAAAATACACCCGTATAAATACCAATTTCCCAGTCTTCGCTGTCGAGTTGGTCTTCGGTAATGGTTCTGCGTTCTAAATCAGGGGTAATGATTTTATCGAGAATGGGATTATCGGTTTCATCAGCAGTTTGCTGAGCATGAGCAAAGGCAACAGTGAACAATAGTGCAACAGTAAAAAAGAATCGTTTTGTTTGTGTAAATAGAAAGCGATAGTGTTGATACATTCTGTTTCTCATTAATATCTGTAGTTGTCTTTTGCTTTTAGCTTGTTATATGTTTTAAAAAAACGCCGTAATTCCCAAGCGCCACTCATCGATATTTCCATTTTTATCGCGATCCGGCAGCGTGGTGTAATTGTTGTATTCAATTCTCGCCATAAAACGGTGGCTGAGATAATAATTTAAGCCCATGCCGACCATAAAAAAATTATCGTCAGTGCCTTCTTGGGTCGAATTGGTATTAGGGCTGATGTCCACAATACCATTGCCCAGGGCAAAAAAAGGTGAAAGGCGCCACTCGGGAAAAGGTTGGTGGACTAAATTCCACGAAATTAACTGGTTGTTGGAAAAGCGTCCCGTTGCCTGTGCAAAGCGAAGTTCAGTGCTGACATGCTTAGTAAAACGATAGGCCGTATGCACACCTAGCACTTCAATCGAGTTATCAAAGGCCCCAGTATTAACACCAATCTCCCAACGCCGCTGGCTAAAGTCTTCCCGCCGGGGGACACCAAGTGCCACAACTTCTCCATCGGGGCCAATGGTGTCATCCATTGCGCTACGTTTAACCCAGCCCTCAATCCCTTTGTGGGTAGAAATTTTAATCCAGTCAGTTTTGCTGTAAAGCAGAGTAATGGTTTCACCTTTTTCCAGCACATGAAAAATGGGATAACCACGTCCAGGGCCAGTGTGCACACTAATATAAGTTGAGTTAACCACTACCTGCAGAGGCTCGTCTTTTTTAGCGAGGGTGTAAGAGCTAAACACTAAGCAAGAAAAAAATAAAATGATGACAGGTAATAGTTGCTGAGCATCATTTCGGGTGTTAATTGAAAGCAAAAACATCGGGTGATGTGATCCTTTAAACTTTTATTGTTTTCCAGCTCATGTCTGGTTTTAAGTAGTTCCGAATAAAGATTAATTATTAGGGGGAATTATAATACTGTCCGCCAATATCTAACCATTCGCGTATCAAGCGTAGCTCATCTAGACTCATAAGACTACTGTGATCATCATCATCCGTCATAAATTGAAAGAAGCTGCTATTGGCTGCGTTGTTTTCGCGATTTAAACGCATAACAGGTGTATCCGCCGGTATCTCTTCAGGTCTAATTCCTCTCAGGAGGGGGATTGGTTGTCCATCCACAAGTGCGTCTAAAATTTCTACTGGAGGAGAAACCGAATTATCTAGGTAAACATCGCCACCATCTCTACCCGTCTCGTATGATCGCACATATATATCTTCTACATTGTCATTTCCAGGATCGTATTCTCTCGCTGTTGGAATAGCCTGTCCATTGGCGATAATCGGAGTTCCATCCTCATATTGATAGCTTCCACCATCTAAAACCAGTAATGTCAGTGGTGTGGCGATGCCATCTTCAAAAATGATGGGGATATCATCTTGAGTTAAAAGCTCTGTATAAGACTTCATATAGATATTGTTATCGGGATCAGGTATTTGCCTTGTTAGCTCTAACTGCCCATCAGGTTCTCTGGTGTTCTCTGCGCTGGTGTGGCATAAAATGCAGGTGCCTCCGTCAGGCCGACTGAGTTCCCACAGGGGTTGTATATGGTCAGGGTAGTTAATGGTTGCTGTACAGCTTGAGGACCAAGTAGTCTGGCATTCATTTACATCAGAAACGGGTGAGATTGCTCCCGTTGGCATATTGCTGTAACGCAGGCTCATTGGTGGATCTGCTGGGGGAATGGTGTTGCTCCAATCATCGGTGTACAGAAGGTCCGAAGTAGGGTTTCGCTCTGAACCTGTCACCAGTGCATAGACTTCGGCCATGGTGTCACCCATCTCTACGCCCGTTACCCCTGTGTAGCGGGTACCCGTGAAGTGTGTGCCGGTTGGGTCTAATGTGCCGCGATAAGCAGAGGTTTCCGCATTAACTCGGCCATGGGGTTGCGTGCTAGTACTCGTGTGGCAGCCCACACAGTTATAGGTCTCTCCTGCTCTTAGATACAATGTGTTGCGATGGAGTGGGCCGTTACTTTCGCCATTGGCATCAACGATATCAAAATTAAAAGCCACATCAGCAGGTACGGTAACACGGACGGAGCCGTCTGGCTCAATGGGTGTGTACCCAATAATTTGCCGCATACCCCTCACTTCACTCAGGCCAAAATCATCTGGGTCACTTGGTCTGCCAACCGTTTTCACTAAGCGTAAAAAACGAGCGGGTCGATCTGCGGCACGGGTGATCGTGGGGTCAGCTAATGTATAAATGTCTGTCACCGGAGCTTCATCATCAGAAATGTCGTAAACACTACGGATATTGAGTATGGCCAGGTTGTTATCCTCTAAGTCAGTATCAAGTTCGCCTTCGGCAATCTGAGGAAACGTTTTAGGCTCCATGATTACGGCGTCAGTGAACATTTGTCCCTCATCCGCAGTGGAAACAGGCGTTTGCGTACCGGCATTGGTATCATAAATCCAAAGGCCATAGAACGGTGGTGCAGGCTCCAATGTAGTATCCGCTAAATTTTCTGAGGTGCAGGCAAGAATAATATCATCGCTGTTATCATCTGGAGTGTTGTTATTATCTGACAGGCGACATGGGTTCCAACTGACTAAAAAGCGTTGTCGTCCATCAATAGGATAGGCGGAATTAAAATAGCCGTGTGTTGATATATTGCCCTCAAGATTCACTGTTCCCAGGGTAAGAGAGCGCTGGCCTGTACCACTGTCACCGGCATTTTGAGTTGTGGGTTGGTTTATATCCGTAAAACCGCCAGAATTAATTTGAATAATATCGCCACCAAGTGTTGCAGACTCTCTTGATTGGAGTATGGCGCTTAGTGATCCATCTGATAGTTCGCGCAGGTCGATAAAAGTGGTTTCGATGTTGTTACTATTCCCGGTGGTTTGGCTATGGTAACCATATAGAATCTGCATATTACTGCCGTCAATATTCACGGTATAAATGCTAAGTTTGTCTCGCCCTTCAGCTCGTTCTGAGCGTAGAAATGCAATACGCCCATCTTGAAGCACGGTAGGTTGAAGTTCATGGCTATGGCCAAAAGTAATTTGTTGAATAAACTCGCCATTGGTATCGTTAACCGGGTCATAAACGTGTAAGTTAAACACTTCTGCGTCTGCATTACCGATATCAACGGTGTATTTATAGGAGAAGCCAGGGCCGCCGGGTTCTAGTTGTTGGGCAGTGCTGCCCACTTGTCTTGTTGATGCAAAAACAATGCGGCCATCGGGGAGGTAAGCTGGGCTGATATCGTGATACTGCCCAGTGATATCGGTTCCTAGGTTGCCACCAAACACACGCCTCAAAGAGTTAGTGTCTAGGTTGTACTCCCATATACGCCATTTTGGTTGATCTTCCTCGTCGGCATTTTCAATTTGAGGGCCGCGCATGGAAAATAATAATTTACGTCCATCGTAAGAGACTTCGACGTCTTTAACATCGTATTCGGCGCCAGTGCCAAAAGCAGCATTGGTAATATTTCGTTCTCGTGCTGTCTGGCTGGCTCGGTCTATTATGTAAAGTGCAGCGCCGCCATTAAAGGTGGTTGGTTGTAATATATCGTCGCTAATAATGTCGCCATTGTCTTCAGTTGGAACGGGTCGCTTCACATAGGCTACGGGCTCATCTTCTGCCAATGGATCTTCTTGGTCAGAGCCGCCGCTCCCACAATGTGTTAGCCCGAGAGCAAACAGTCCGCAAACTGCAATGCGTTGAAGTGGTATGCAATAGGAAGTAAAACGGCGAAGACCCGATAGCAACAAGGTTAAAGCAGACATCATAAATACACCACATTTATTATTGTTACGCGCTATTGCCAGTCAATAAGATCACCGCATATAGCTTAAGTTAAGAGTTTGCAGTCTACAGCGAACAGTAAAAAGACAAATGACTTAATACTTCCCTGTAGGCTGGCCTCTGTAAGCTGTAACCTTTCCAGCAAGTATGGGCTATTTTGGCTTTTTTTCCGTTGAGTCAGTCACGCTTTTGTACTTTTTTTAACTAAAATTTTAAAAATGTGATTTTGTCGCCATAATCCTCTCGTGCAATTGGCTATAGTGTGAGCAATAACAACATCCAAAAACCGGTAAATAAGCATGATTAGTTGTCTCCTCACAAAGTGTTTTAGGAAAGTTTCATGTCGCGCTATCACTCTTTGTTTTAATCTATTCGCTGTATTTTTTCTTTCACTTTCAAATGCTTATGCGGGCCCTGAAGAGCAGGCAAAGCGCATTCATGAACGCTTAACTGGGGTGATACCATCGGGCCCAACCTTAAGTGCTATGGTCAATGAGCTCAGTGGCACAGATACGGATGGGAATAGTATTACGGGTGGCTTGGGTGCTGCCTATATTGCTATGGTTCACCCTGCTTTCTACAGCGCGACCATTAAAAACTGGGCGGCACCCTGGACCAATCGTGAGCAAGATGTATTTGTTCCACTCAATGACTACACCGCAACGGTTATAGGATTTGTTAAGCAAGACGTTGATTTTCGGCGGATCCTCTATGGTAATGAGATTGGTTATTCTCCTCGGGCTATAAGTGATGGCTTTCCATACTCAAGTGTTTGGAAGGCGCCCGATGATGACAGTATTGATCACTATCAATATGTAGAAAATAACAATCTTATCGACACTATCGTGTTGGGAACGCAGCCCGCTGTAACGGGCTTAAATAATGTTCCTCCAGCAGGCATTATGACGACTCACGCAGCTGCCAAGGCTTTTTTTGTCGATGGTACCAACCGCGCAATGTTGCGTTATACCTTGCTTAATCATCTCTGTGTCGACTTAGAACAGCTTCACGATGTCACTCGTCCTGCAGACCGCATTCGCCAGGATGTCAGCCGTAGCCCAGGTGGCGATAGTACCCAATTCTTAACGGGTTGTGTGGGTTGCCATAGTGGTATGGACCCAATGGCTCAGGCTTTTGCCTACTACGATTACGATAATGACCTTGTCGATGAGGACAACAATGATCTTAACCCCACTTACAGCATTGTCTATGATCGTTCGCAAGTAAATCCAAAATACCACATTAACTCCACTACCTTTCCTTATGGTTATGTAACTCCCGATGACCATTGGGATAATTATTGGAGAACCGGTCAAAACTCTGCCTTAGGTTGGGGGGCAGAAATTTCACCAAACGAGCGCAATGGAGCCGAATCCTTGGGGCGTGAGTTAGCGAACAGTGCTGCCTTTACTCGCTGTCAGGTTGAAAAAGTCTTTAAAAATGTCTGCCTTCGAGACCCAATTAGTACAGATGATGTGAGTAAGGTCTCAGATATGATAAGAGACTTTACTAGTGGTTATCTTGTTAAACCTCTGTTCGCTGCGGCGGCTGACTACTGCAAAACCCCATTATAAGAATCGGAGATTGATATGTCGTTGTTAAATCAGTTATCAGCTCCGGCTGTTAAAATTATTGCTTCCATTTTGTTCGTGTCCTCACTTGCCGCTTGTGGTGGCTCCAGTGGTGGGAGTCGCGGTAATACTGTTCAGTCAGCAAATAATGAAAATGAGGTGGAAACCATCTCTAACGATGAACTGACTTATGAGGGTACTGCGCTCCCTGCATCAGAGCGTGTTCAGTCTTATCGCGCTGAAGTATGGTCTAACATTGCAATGGAAAGTCGTTGCGGAGGGTGTCACTACCCCAATAGTGGAAGTCTTGGTTCGAGTTATCCATTTGCAGATAGGGATAATATCAATACGGCACATTCTGCGGCATTGCGCTGGATAGGAGATAGCGGCGCTAACTCTAGAATGACAACGTTTGTTCGTAGTGGCCACAATTGTTGGCTTGGGGAGGCTAGTAACAATGATTGCGCGGATCAGTTAGCGGGATGGATCGATGCTTACCTGGGGGGCTCAAGTGAAGAATCCTTTTTGGCATCGCTAAAGCTAGAAAGTCGAGAGGGTATTCCGCTTGACGACATACAGGTTCGTGCGCTTCCAGAGAGCGTATCCGACGCGCCTAGCTTTGGTAGCGTAGGGGATTTAAACAGCCTACGAGGTTTAACGGTAGAGTATTGCTCAGACTGTCACTCAGACTCACCAGTGGCAGGTAACCCGTCTCAATCGCCTTTATTTGCTCATTCAGATCCCCAAACCGCCTATACCGCTATTCGTGCTTATATCAATATCTTAGATGCCGATGCGGGTATTGACTCTATAATCGACTTCGAGGTAGCCAATAACCGACTGTTGAATCCTTCATCAAGAGTCACTCAACAAGTTTACAGTGGCCACAAAAATAAATGCTGGAGCTCGTCCTGTGCCGCATCAGCCCTGGAAATGCATCAAGCCATCGAGGCTTATGTAACAGCGTTTGCTCCGTCGCCTGTTGGAGATAATGTCAGTGGTCTCGAAAATCCGAGTGGAGGTCTTGTTGCAAGTAGAGCTCTTAACTTAGAAGGTGAGCAAGGCGGGCAAGAGGCTTCAGGGGGCGGTAAGCGTGCAGAAGATAATGTTATCGCCAAATGGGAGTTTGATTGGGGAAGCGATCTCACTAGTTCTAGTCCCGCATCAGACTCTATTGCTATCGGTGAAACTAATGCCGTTACTCCACTCTACCTCTACGGTGATATTCAAAAGCTTTCCACGGGTGGTGTCAGAATTAACAGTGGTAGGCTACAAGCGAGCCCCAGTGATAGCGCCAAACTCAGTGATTTAATCAAGGCGAGTGGTGAATACACCATAGAAGCCTGGGTGGTTCCTCTCAATACCTCCCAAGAAAATGCACGTATTGTGAGTTATGCCG
>JBNKUQ010000077.1:0-15628 GCA_050298695.1 Cellvibrionaceae bacterium | reverse complement strand
GGTGCTAATAGTCATTGCCATGGCTTTTAACGCATCAAAACCTAAAACCCTAACAATCGCTGGCGTGGCAAAAAGTGAACCCGTTGCGGCAATAGACACAATGGCAACAAATAACTCTGCGCTGGCATCTAGAAAAAAGGCAAGCAGCCCGCAAAATACCATCAAACCAAACGCATGATAAAAACTATAAAGCCATATAGAGTGCTGCATCAATACATTCATTAATGCTTTCTGCTTCATCCCCATTAAGGTGAGCACCATCACTATAAACAAAACGTAGGGTAAATATGGAAACAACGCTAGAGATAAGTGAGGTAGAAAAAAACCCGCTAAGGCAGCGAGAAACATACATACCAAAGAATGCTTAATCAAAAAACGGAACATATAAATATACAACCAGAAAGTTTTGAAAGATGGGAGTTACACCAAGATCTCTTATTTAGGCTGAATGGCCCACGCCAGAATATAGAAACGAGAAAAAGTTATTCAATATTCAGCCACGGTTCAGCCTCAATTTTTTAATATATGCCTCAATTATTGCAAAAGTGTCACTGGAGGTATTTATGCCAGCCCTACATTTTCTCTCGATATTCAGTTTAGCGATACTCCTTAGCGCCTGCGGTGGTGAAAATGGCGGTGGCGATTATACCATTATTTATGACGATGCGTCCGCTCCCTATCTACGCCACTTTGCGATCATTGATTCTTATGGCCATAATTCCGACTTCGACTACAATGTCCCTTTAGCGGTATCTCCCTACATTAACTTTGGGGCTTTTGATTTACTCTGGGACGTAATCAGTGATTACCACTATCAGGTAAATTTTCGAATCAACACAGTACCATCGGTTTACGGAAGTCAAATAATCGCCGCCGACTACTGCGGACCTGAATCTCCCTGCCATTTTGATCAGCAATTGTTTTGCAATTATCAATGGAACTTTGATGTAGTTTGTGAATCGCCCTTTAATGATGTACATCTTTCTAATATCGATAACTTAATTACAGCGATTCCACAAACTGTCTATTTTATTTTGGAAGTGTGCGGTGATTATGAAAATTATTGCGAATTCTTAGCCTTGCCAGTTACTATGGAATAAGGCTTTTATCGCCACATCAAGTCAATTTCGGTATTTATAAGTAAGCCTACGATTATTAGAGCGATGCAAGCTAAATGCAAAATAACCCGTACAGGGCTACTATACAGGGCTACTAAATAGCAACGATGCGTCAACGCTGGTGTTTTCGTTACAAATAAAACCTAAGACGCCATTGTCTCCATAATTTGATCACCAAGCGCTTTCATAGAACCAGAGCCATCCATATCTGGCGTCAAGTTTTTTCCTTTCGCTAAAACCACTTCGATGGCTTTCAAAATAGTATTATGCCCGCCATCAAAACCCAAATGTTGCAACATCATCGCACTGGCCCATATCGCCCCAAGGGATTCGCAACGTTTAGAAAATTCCGCTGTACTGCGAACGATGCTAGAGTATATAAAAGTGCATTTGCATCAGTTGTGAAAATTTATTTCTCAACCGATGGATCGATATTCTTCAAGTGCTTCTTTAATCGCGATTTTAGAGAAGATGGTATGTTGCGTATCGTCAAGGTGTCTGATGCACTATCATATTCAATACTGTCACCAAGGCAACTGGACGAAAAACTTAAACTAAGCTTTTCATCTCTACCACTAATGCGTACAAACTGACGCAGTTGTGATTTATCCGGGATAAGTTCTTTTTTAGAAAAAATGTGAGTATCATCGACAAAACGTTTAAACTCCGGTAAGTGACTTTCTTCTTGCAACTGTCTAGATAAATCATCAATAGCTACCGATTTACCTTGTCTATCTTGTTCTAAACAAAAATCAACAATTTTACGTTTTGTTGGATGGATATGCTCTTCTGGTAAATTATCAGTATAGTTTGAAACAGCCTGTAAAAATTGTTCGGTATCGGCTCTTAGATCGACTTTATCGGCAAAACCGATAAAGTTTTCAAAGACCTCGGTTAGCTCTCTTTCCCCTCGCCAACGTAGCAAAGTAAGCGCATTCTCTGAGCGCTGAAGATCATCGCTAAGCCAATCGGTAATATTGACTTTCGCTGCTAATTGAACATTATTGGTATCAAGATAATAGGTTTCATTGATCGTGACAGTAGAATCTACTTGCAATGCATGCGTTTGCTGTAGCAGAAAAATATGTAATAACTCTTCATGCTCTAATACTTCATAGGCAAAAAATAGCAAGCTTTCTAGTGGTAACTCAAGTTTATCTAATTCTATTTTAAAGTGATTTATTGCTTTTTGAGAAAAACTGTTAAAGTTTATTTTTTCCTCTTTAAACTCTTTCAGCCATGCAGATAGAGGATGGTCAATATGATTATCAGAAAATCGGCCATAATCCTTGCTAAAACGGCGCATAACCGCATGTTTCATTTCCCGGAAACACTCTTCAACCAAACCATTCTTCGGCCATGCCGAATCACTGGAAACGATTGTAGAGGCGTTGTTGGGATTCGGACGTAAAATTTGATGGGCGACAATATCAATCAGAGGCATAAATTTATTGTTTATAGGAACCGCTGAAAAACGTAGGCGAGGCAGTGTGTACAAGGCAAAATTTAGCGAAAAGAGGGGGTTTATATGTGACAAATGACCGATTTGAGCTAAATTTTAACGCGGTAATCGCAACGCAGGTCGTTATTCAGAGGCTCCTATACTGTTTTTGGGTAAAAAAATCGGGTAGCTATTGTACGCTATTTGAGACTGGAACAGTGTTAAATAATAAAAATAAACCTCATCAAATCAATCAGGGAATGTATTATTAAGCAGATATCAATAAATCCAACCAAAAATAAATGTCCTGGCCATTAATTTGGTTATCGCTATTTAAATCAAAGTTTTTATCTAGAATATTACGCCGGTATTGTACAACCGCATCAATTAACAGGTAAAAATCATCGCGATCTAGCTCACCATTACGATTAAAATCACCTAACAAATCAGCCTGTAGGTTTAGTCGAATAATCACCGGGTCATGATCCGATGCGCGATAAGGTTCAGGAGAGTACCAATGAATCACCTGTTCAGGGCTTTTAAACTCTTCGTTATAATCCAAAGCGCGTGGTTCGTCAGCATTAATATGCCACTCGGCAACATCTTCCACTTGCGGTAAGAGTGCGTCATTTGCTAATGCATAGTCTAAATAGCCAGATTGTCCTTGAAAGACAAATGAATAAGCGCTTGAACCAAATTTAGCATTTAATAAATCATGATAGCCCGCATTAACCAATGTGGAAATTGGGTCTTCTTTAGCGTAGGCATTCAAGTCACCGAGGATCATAATATCCTCATCGCCACTATTCGTTGGGTCCGTTGCCAACCAATCGCTTAGGGCTTGCGCCGCTAAAGTACGCGTACCATTACAATTACCTTGGCCATCTTGCTGATCCGTGTCGCCCACGTCATCACAGGCGGACCCTTTGGATTTAAAATGATTGATTACCAAAGTGATAACACTATTATTAGCTAAATTTTTAAATGTTTGCGCCAATGCGGGACGGTTTTTCGTATCAATAAAACGGGCATCAACACGACTATTTAAAATAGCCGTTGCATTTATGGTTGCAACACGGTCCGTCTTATAGATAAATCCAACGGTA
This sequence comes from Cellvibrionaceae bacterium, assembly GCA_050298695.1. GTDB lineage: Bacteria > Pseudomonadota > Gammaproteobacteria > Pseudomonadales > Cellvibrionaceae > CANLBN01. The sequence continues at coordinate 11,963 of JBNKUQ010000077.1, read as the reverse complement.
ATCGCATCACTGCCAATTTGATTCACACCAGGGTTAACAACCGCATAATGTTGCCCTTTGCTATTTAATCCATTGACTAAGTCTTGAATGGCACTCAGTGGCCCATAGCCATCATTTTCTAACTCAACTAAACCGACAATGTCGGCATCTATCGCCAATAAAGCATTGATAATTTTCGCTCGTTGACGCTCAAATTCAGCAAAGGTATCAGCACCACGAGCGGTTGGGAAACCACCTCCCTGCCCATCGCCATTAAAATAATTCAACACATTAAAACTGGCGACGGTTAAATTTCCGCTATGATCTGCAAGCTCCGACTCTGCCGTACGTCCATTAGTACTGACAAAATTAGGGGTATTTGTCGGCTGAATACGATAAGCATCAAAGCTGTAACTCATCACTCCGGTTATCGAAGCAACCGTATCACCACTGCGTAAGGAGTTGGCAGCACTGAGTGCCGGTGCAGGATAAGACACGATTTCTAGATTTTGTTGTGTACTTGCATCATCAAGAATAATGCGCTTTAAATTATTCTCCTCTTGTAATGCCAGGGCACTTGGGCCAGGTTGTACAAGATGTGTAGGCTGATATAAACGTTCAGAAGCTAAAGAAACTTCATGAAAGCGTCCCAAATTAAAATTTTCCGTCACCACCATGGTTTGTGGAATCGTAACCAACATACCCTCTACTGGCTCTAAAGCCGAGGCAGTTTCCACGGGAAAAGTCACAACTGTAGGAGCAAGTGTTAAGCCAGTTTCACACAACCTAACACCACTGATATTAGTCATTTGTGTCTGACCAAAAAATTCCACAACACCGCCTGCTACACGCACGCGATCCCCTACATTCACATCGACAACATCGGTGTCGGCAAAAACAAAAATACCTTCCGAAGTTGATTCATTATCATCTTGGTCGGCAACTTCTTCTTGCAAATAAAAACCTCTTAGCTGGTCATCTCTTTGAAAGTCGCCAACGACGATCCCTTCAACCTCTACATTCGTATTTACCAAAGGACTGCTATCGGCACTGCCTTGGATGGCACTGATCAATGTGGCAGGAGCATTACATTGCCCCACTTCATCAACAGGACTACACCTATTAACGTTGCCGGGTGTTGGAAGCGTTTGTGTAAAACTATCGCCACAACGTTGAATGGAATGCTTATCTTTATCACCATTTTCAGCTTCATTAATTTGCTTTGTCAGATTTAAACCACTTAATAGGGCAATATCGTCTGCATCATCAGTATCGTAAGCAATAGCATCTACTAAATTTTCCGTTGTCACTGGGGTATCATTGGTAAAGTCATCAGCATTGCCTACAAATAATGCCACGGCATCCGCACCGTTTTGTATGCCATTCGTCGTAAATGCCACTAGATCTACATTCTCAACCCCTGCGCTGCCAATAACAAAATAGCCATGACTATTCGTTGTTAAACCATCAAGGTCAATTGCTTGATAACTGGCATCATCGCTGCCATTAAAAAAGACCAGTACAAGACCATCGAGAGAGGTATTTCCAACACCACCGTCATACAACTCAATAAATTCGACGCTATCGGTGCTGGGAGTATCGCTATCTAATTCGTTAATAATGATATTAGCAACGACGACTCCACTTCCAGAGAATGAACCTAAACCTGAAAAATCATTTTGAAGAAAACCTGCCCATTCAAAACTAGGATCAAATGCATCATTGGTATTGTTATCACCTTGTAGCACTGGTTCAATTCGACGCAGTGTATTATTTTGAGTGGATTCATTATCGATACCCCACTCCACACCAGGATCAACACCAATCTGTCCAATGGAATCCACTACCGTGCCGCTATTTAATAAAACAATGGCATCATCACCATTAAACCAGCTAGCACCATTGGTTTGATTTGCTACATTTAATATTTCAGGCGAGGCGCTGCTATTTGCCAAAACAAAGACTGTGTTATTGGCAATCGTGCCGGCAAGTGGAATCGTTAATTCTGGTGTTGTATTGCCATTGAAATAAATTTGCACTTCGTAACTCGATAAATCAACGGTTGCTCCCATAGTATTAGCAATCTCTAACGCTTTATTGTTGCTAGAGCCTTCGATATATTCAGAAAAATATAAATCAGGTGCTGCAAAAGCGGGGAAAACAACAAGACTGAATAACACCGTCAATAGCATTTTGCGCAATAGCATGCCTATCTCCTAACATAAAAACGTGATTAAAAAGTTATTGTGATAAATAATTATTTGAAGACCACTTATTTCAATCCCATGCAATTAGCATAGTAAGTCACCGTTGCTGGCCAATCGGAAAAAATACCGATAATGCCAACCTCCTGCGCTAACACATCTAATACTTCAAACATATCGCCGTCGTTATCAATCACGTCAATACCGCTACGATCACCATTGACCGTTTGGTAATACCAGCCACCGTTGTCTTTTAATAAACCAGAGCGCTCAAATGTCCACGTAATAATAGTTAATTCTTTAGCCTTTGCTGCATTGGCATAGACTGATGGAATAATTTCACCGTAAGGATTAACATCGAGTAACATCCACATGGGAGGTGCCAGAACGTTTACGCCTTGAGCCACTAGCGATTCTATGGAAGGATTCCATGTCGATGGATCGGTGTGATCAAAGCTAGGATCGTCGTAACGGCCGTCAAGATAAACCGCCTGCTTTCCAAAACTAGGCTCATTATTAATCCAATAAATGACATCATCTAAATTAAAGGACTGCGCCCATACTTTGCTTGGTGAAATACCTGCGGCTTTATATTCATTAATCAGTTGTTGAGCATAGTCTGCTTGTGTGTAGTCACCTTCATAAGGCATAGGCACACTGGGACTTTTCAATTCCGGAGTGAATTTAACGCCCAATTTTTTAAACAATGCAATACTTTCCGCGTGAGTTAGCAAGGTACCTCGACTCGAATATAAATCGGTGCGCCAACTTGCCGTCGCATTCATATATCCTTCAAGCGTCGTTGCATTAGGATTAGCTGCATCCATTTTTCCTTGGAGTGTTTTAAACTCGGCAACCGTAATATCTGATGTGCAACAACGAATATCGGAAGCATTTACTAAATTTCCGGCACTATCGAATTGCGGAGCGACTGAACATTTCTCTGCCAAAGGCGTAGCTAAAATATTGGTTGTCGTATGCAAATCACATTGGGAATGGCGACAAACCAGTTGCCGATCTTTAGTAAAGGTAACGTCACATTCTAAAATGCCAGCACCCATTTTTGCGGCGGCTTCGTAAGATTCTTGCGTATGCTCAGGAAACATTAAGGGTGCGCCACGGTGAGCTATCGAAAAATCTGTTTTGCGAAAAGGCCCCTTACTACATTGTGCTAATTGATCTTTAAGTGGACTTGAATCCATTGCATTAACCAAAAAGAAAGGCCGGAGACCTAACTGCACATTTTCACTTCGATAAACTTTTGGTGAATACCCACCATTATTTTTATTGTATTGATCCGCTTTTTTCAATGATTGGTCGTAGTGGTCAAACCAATCAATATTATCTGCATTCGCTAAAGGCAGAATAAAACACATCACTAACATTGATCCCGCTAGTACACGGCTTAATCTGTTTTTATTCATGGCTAGATTTCCGTTGTAATATTGATAGTTTACAAAATGGCATTTACAAACTAACGAAGAAATCTTTCCAAATTATGGCGCTAATGTGATACTTAAATGACAAACCAACAATCATTGCTTAAAAAACCAAATTAACGCTTTAAGGCCAAGCTTGATTGGCGTAAAAAATAACATTAGAATCGCTCTCTTTTAGAATTTACACGACTAGGAATATACGGATATGAAAAGGAACACTTTTCTTCAATGCTTACCCATCATTCTTGCCTGCTTACTGCCAACCTTTACGACAGCAAAAACATTAGCCAAAATACCTACTCCCGAGATGATCACCATACCCGAGGGACATCTAGAGACCTTAGCCTGCCCAGATAACATTAAAATATGTGCTTATGACGAGCGAGAAGAACGCACCTTGCATATTGATGCCTTCGAGCTTTCCAAAACAGAAGTGACATTTGCCCAATACGATGCCTGTGTTAAAGACGGTGGCTGCCAAGCACCAAAATCTTCATGGGCTTACAAAAATCGCCCCCTCAATCCTCCGTGTAAAGAAACCGACGAAGTATGCCAATACCCTTTTGATGAAACATGGGGACGTGAAAACCGACCAGTTATTCATGTGAGCTGGCAAGATGCCAAACTTTATGTGGAATGGTTAAGCAACAAGACCGGCGAACAATATCGCCTGCCAAAAGAAGCAGAATGGGAATATGCCGCCATTGCCAATGTAGATTCCTATTACTATTGGGGCGATGAGCTCGACAGTAACCATGCAAACTGTGATGGTTGTGGCAGTAAGTGGGATAATCAAAAAACCGCACCTGCACTATCATTCGAAGCCAACCCATTTGGTTTACACAATATGCTTGGGAACGTTAGCGAGTGGGTCGAAGACTGCCTCCCTGGCAGGGTCATTCCAGGTAAAGACACCGACAACAGAAGCTGCGTGACCCACATTCATCGTGGCGGCGCTTGGTCCTTTACTACCGATGTCATTGGCGCCGATATCGTTTTTGATGAATACCCCACCTTTCGAGGAGCCTATATTGGGTTTAGGGTTGCCAAATAAACCTGCACTTGCCCCATAGTTAGGACAATGGGATTTTTTTGTCTTATACTGGATCGAACGATCACTAATAAGGAGGAGCTCTATGGGCTTATGGGATAAAATTGCCGGTGAATTCATCGATGTCGTTGAGTTTACCGACGACAGTCAAGATACCTTAGTTCATCGCTTTGAACGCCATAATAATGAAATCAAGTACGGAGCCCAGCTTACTGTTCGCGAAGGGCAAACTGCCGTATTTGTAAGCGAGGGACGAATAGCCGATATTTTTGGGCCTGGTCGCCATGTACTAGAAACAGCCAATATTCCTGTACTTACCACGCTAAAAGGCTGGAAGCATGGCTTTCAAAGTCCGTTCAAAGCCGAAGTCTACTTTGTTAACATGCGCCGCTTTACCGATCAAAAGTGGGGCACTAAAAACCCCGTATTAATCCGAGACCCTGAATTCGGTGTCGTAAGAATTCGCGCATTTGGCACCTATGTTCTAAGAGTCATTGATCCTGCTGTCTTTATTACTGAAATTGTAGGCACCGATGGTGATTTCAGCACCGAGGAAATTTCTGAGCAAATGCGCAATATATTGGTATCACGCTTTGCTGATAAGTTAGCGGAATCCCGCATCCCCGTTCTCGATATGGCAGCCAATTACGATGAGTTAGGCGAAACCTTGTTGGGTCATATTCAAGCTGAAATTGCGCAATATGGGCTTAAAGTCAGCAAACTCTTAGTAGAAAATATTTCTGTCCCACCGGATGTAGAAAAAGCTATTGATGAACGCAGTAGCATGGGGGTAATAGGTAATCTACAACAATATACGCAATTTCAAGCCGCCAAAGCGCTTGGTAACTCAGGCTCAGGCATGGGGGGCGATATGGCCAGCGGTGCCATGGGCGCAGGGATTGGATTTGCAATGGCCAATTCAATGGCCCAGCAATTTCAACACAACCAAGCAGCGCCTGCAGCCACTCCACCGCCATTACCACAAGCTATACAGTACTTTCTCGCTATCAACGGCCAACAACAGGGACCCTTTACAATAGAACTTCTTGCGCAACAGGTACAAAACGGCTTACTGAAACCAGATACCTTAGCATGGTATCAAGGACTGGCTAATTGGCAGCCAGCGGCCAGTATAACGGAACTAGCCCCTCTCTTTCAGGGAGAGAATCCGCCGCCAATACCTCCTGGGACATAATTACCATTTACCTAAGGATGTGTTTTGGAACAAGAAGCCTCCAGACTACAAGAAAAAAAGTGTAGCCAGTGCGCTGCTACTTTGCGTTACCAACCAGGCACCATGAGCCTGGTTTGTGAGTACTGCAGCGCACTTAATGAGATCGAAAAAGCAGAAACCCAGGTTGTTGAGTCAGACTTTTTATCAACGCTTGAGAGCTTAGAGGCCGATCAACCTGTACAAGAAAAACTATTGGTTCATTGTGACGACTGTGGCGCTAACATTCAGAAAGCGGCCAATGTCACGTCTTCCGATTGCCCCTATTGTGGTAATCACCTCGTTGCGACAACGCAGACTAAAAAACAAATACAACCATCGTATTTATTACCTTTTAGTATCGATCAAAAGGCTGCATTCAGTGAATTTAAAAAATGGATTAATAGCCGCTGGTTTGCTCCCAATAGTTTAAAACGACTAGCAAAAATTGAAGGAAGGTTACGCGGTCAATATGTGCCTTACTGGACTTACGATAGCAATACCAGCAGTGACTATACGGGCATGCGCGGCGATTATTATTATGTTACAAGAACTCGCACCGTGGTTCGTGATGGCAAAGCAAAAACGGAAACCTATCAAGAAAGACGTACTCGCTGGACTCCTGCCAGCGGTCGAGTATCTGATAATTTCGATGATGTACTAGTCGTAGCCAGCCCAGCATTACCCTCCAAATACGTCGATGAATTGGAGCCTTGGGATCTGAAGGATTTAGTCGCTTATAGCGATGATTTTCTCGCAGGCTTTGGTAGTGAGAGCTATCAAACCGATGTAAAGGACGGCTTTCAAACCGCCAAAAAGAAAATGGCATCGGTAATTCGCAGCCATATTCGCAGCGATATCGGCGGCGATACACAACGTATACATAGTGTTAACACCACGTATGACGATATTTCTTTTAAGCATATATTGCTGCCCATGTGGTTATCGGTTTATCGCTATAAAGAGAAAATTTATCGCATTCTGATTAATGCTCGTACTGGTGAAGTCCAAGGAGAGCGACCTTGGAGCTGGGTTAAGATCACCTTAGCCAGCATCTTGGGTTTGTTAATATTCGTTGGCATTTTTGCCTGGTTAGTAGAATCTGGAATCATTGAACTGTAAAGAGCAGTGATTAAAATCTGAATTTCTTTTTATTTTCGATTTCGTTAGAATCGCCACTTTATTTCATTTACCCCAAAAGGCAAACCATGGAAAAGCTTATTGAAAAAGTCATGTATCGCTCACGCTGGATACTAGCCCCTATTTATCTCGGCTTGAGTTTGGCACTATTAGCACTTGGCATTAAATTTTTTCAAGAGCTTATTCACCTATTTGCAGAGCTACTGTTGGGCAACGAAAATGGCGTTATCTTGGATGAAGCTGGACTTATCCTCGTTATTTTAAGCTTGGTCGATCTGGCAATGGTAGGTGGCCTACTGGTCATGGTGATGATGAGCGGCTATGAAAACTTTGTATCTCAACTGGATATCGAAGAAAACGAAGAGAAGTTAGGCTGGCTAGGTAAAATGGATTCTAGCTCTCTAAAAGCAAAAATTGCCGCCTCTATTGTAGCGATCTCATCTATCCACTTACTGAAAAAATTTATGGAAGTGGAAGCGATTATGGCACAACAGGAAAGTGGCAATTACATCATCATGTGGTATGTCATCCTGCACATCACCTTTGTTGCTTCTGCATTTTTTATGGGCTTACTCGATACGAAAACTCGACAATAATCACAAGGTTCTCTACTTTATTCCAATATCGTTGGCCGGTAAGTTGATACTCAAGGAAGACTTGTGAAATTCGCCAAACATATTGGAAACAACAAAAATGATCTGGAAAACCAAGCTCTTTTTCCAAATGACTATGCCATTCACTCCTTGCTTTTTTATGTTTTATGCGACAAATATTGGAACCATTTCCCAAGGATAGCCTATCTTTTATAGATTATTAGGGTATTTATTATGAGATTATTAAGGTTCTGTATGAAGTGCTTATATTTGTTAATATGAGCCAGAGCTATACCAAATAACCTTGCACAACAACCGAGTATACCAACAAGCCACTTTAACAAAACGCACCGAGGTAACAGAGATTTATTTGCTGCTCTCCGCGGGAATGATGATTGTATCCCTTTTTAGCACCCCGGTAATAAGTCTTTATTTTGGTACAAACAAGTTTGTAGCGTGTCATCAATACTATTGACTTAGATCTCCGACCGCTAAGGCTCACTTAGAACACAATAGACCTTTAGTTCAAGAATGAATATACTCGCCCATAACTTCTTATTAAGTGGAGATGGATAATGAAAAAAGTACTTATTGGATTTCAATCCGCCTTTCTACTTCTCTTTTTAGGAACGTTAGTGAGTAGCTTTTTTATTGTCGACAAGATTGCTGAGAACTCAAAAGCTATCGTTACCGAAAAAGTGGTTTCCGGGACGAAATCTAAAATCGCTTTGGTAGAAGAAGCTATCAATTCTAGAATTGCTGAAAAAATACTGAAACCCTATCAGTTAGAAGCCATAAAAGCAGAGATCAGCGCCTACCAGGAAGATCCTTATCAGTATATTTCTTCTCTTACTCTCGATTCAACGCAAACTCAAATATCGTCAATTGAAATTGACAGCAAAAATTCTTTAACCAATAAATTGCTGGAGAAAATTTCCTCATGGAAGCAATCTCTTAAAACGTATTTTGAGTTAACTTTTTCCGGTCTTATTCGTGATATTCGTATTTTTTTATTATCCAATGTTATCGGTTTACTGATTGCTTTAGTGGTCTCAGTCAAATCTGAGCAAATCGGAAAAAGAGCTCTCGCTATTAGTGTTATTATGAGTTTTGCGATTGCCATTTCTGCATTGACTTATCTTAATCAAAACTGGTTATACACCATTTTATTAAATAGTTATGCTGGTTATAGCTATCCTATTGGCATTTTTCTAACATCACTTTGGCTCGGTTTTGAGTATTTCAAAGAACGTATGCATAGTAATTAATTATGTGTGCTTTTGAAAAATCATTTTATTTTGTAAAAAATAAATAATTCATATCATTGTGTGACATAAATCGCATTTCATTGTGATAAAAGTCTGTAACATTCGCCGGAAATTTGGACTATTTTGAAAAGGACGATAGAAATAATCGAAACGAGTCTTTTTAAATGTCATCCATTCATCACAACAGAAAGGAGATTTTATGAAGTGGCAATTTGCCGATTTAACAACACTGCGCGAAAAGGAGTCGGGCTACGAAATTCATCTTGAGGGCGGCACATGGTTCCACCCCAAGAAATTACGACCCAAAGCACCAGAGGGTATGGATTACTCACTAAGATTGACTACTTTACGTCACGGCTTACAACACATAAAGGCAATTGGTGGAGACACTGAAAACACACCAGATACCTTTAAAATAACCGCAGCATAACGTTTTTAACAAAAAACGTTCAATAATAACAAATTTGCAGCATGATTCCCGCTACTTAGACTCCCTCCCCCCAAACATTCTCTACCTCGCATAGCTAATTCTAGTGATTTATTCCTAGAGCCAAATTACATAGACTGCACAACATCGACGCTAGCATCATCACTTTTATTATGCACAGGGAGAAATACCGTTATGAACTGGCAATTTACCAACCAAAACGTGTTAAGAGAAAATGAATCCGGTTATGAAATCCATCTAGACAAGGGGACATGGTTTCACCCAAAGCGCTTAAAGCCCGTTGTTACCCGAAATCTCGAAATCGTTGACCAAATGTCCCTACTACGCAGTGGTTTGCGCTACATTAAATCCATTGGCAACAACCACAATCAGAATATCGAGCATTCCATTACCACTAGCCTCCTAGCTAGCTAACGCCTTTTACCCATCATCTTTCAACTTCTGGGGATGTTGGCTGCGCGCGGTCGTACCCAGAAGTTGAAATCCAATGGATATAGAGGGGAGTACCTCCTCATTTTTTAGCATTGACTCAATAAATCAACCAATCGCTGAGTTTGCGCTAAAGTGCCTATAGTAATACGCAAACCCAGTTTATCTCGGTAATTTTTAGGTCTAACTAGAATACCTTTTTCGCTCAAGTAACGATTCAACTCTTCTGCTTTATCAAAAAATGCCCAGATATAATTCGCTTGGCTTGGCCAGTATTCAATATTATTTAAGCTCAACCATTCTTCTAATAAGGGCTTCGATTGATCCATGACTTCAGTAACATAAGATTGCGTATATTCGGGGTTATCTAAAGCCGCGCCTGCAGCCACTATTGCCAACTGATTAATATCATAAGGACCACGAATATTACACAAAGCACGAATATAGTCTGGCGCCGCCATTAAATAACCAAAACGCAGGGAAGGTATGCCCCAGGTTTTTGAAAACGTACGGGTAATGAATAAGTTGGGCAGCTCCGGCAAGTCGCTGACACTACTCGCTTTGCTATATTCAAAATAGCATTCGTCCACCAAAATAGCGGCGTGGGGTGCGGCTGTGGCTATTTTTTTGATGGCATCTTGCCCAACTAAAGTACCACAAGGATTATTGGGGTTGGATATGACAATAATCGCTGTATTGGCAGTGATTGCCTCAAGCACCGCTTGCACGGGGTAACCGGCCTCTTTGGTATAAAGCGGTTCAATTAATTGCATGGCTTCCACTTTCGCACACTGCGTATACATTGCAAAAGATGGCCCGGGAATAATCGCTTCCGCATTGGGTTTAGCAACAGCACGAAACACCAAATCAATTCCCTGATCAGAACCATTGGTAATCATTAATTGCTCGGGCATTACTCCAGCATAATCTGCTAGACGATCGACAATATCACCGTAAGCGGGATATTGCTGTAAGCGGCCATCGTCAATAAAGTCTTTTAGCGCCTGGGCAATAGGCGACCCCACAGGAACCGTGCGCTCGTTAAAATCTAACAAGGTATAACACTTTGGATTGCGCCCTTCCAATGGTGGTTTATAGGCTGACATAGCCATGATGTGGGGTTTGATAATGCTCATCTGCATACCGATAAAAAATTAAAAACGAACTATATAAAGAAAAAACTGTAAAATGACTTGATAGTGACTTGTTACACAAGGATCAAATTATCACGGTGAATCATTTCTTCCTCATTTTTATAACCCAGTAGAGTTTCAATTAAATCACTTGACTGTCCTTTGATTTTCTCCGCTTCATTATGATTGTAATTAACCAAGCCTCGAGCAATTTCTTGGCCTTGTCCATCCTTACAAATCACTAGGTCACCGCGGGTAAAAAAACCCTTAACGGCCTGGATACCGACTGGCAATAAACTGCGACCCGATTGTTTGAGTACACGCACAGCACCATCATCTAAAATTAATTCACCACGAGATTGTAGTTGACCCGCCAGCCAGCGTTTACGAGCCGCCTGCGGCGGCTGGTCGGCCAGCAGTAGCGAACCCACATGTTCACCTTGAGACAAACGTTGAATCACATTTTCGATATGCCCACCCACAATTATGGTCGAAGTCCCTGAGCGAGCGGCTAGACGCGCTGCACGCAACTTAGTCACCATCCCACCTCGGCCTAGAGCACCACCATCACTAACCATGGCATCTAGAGTAGGGTCATAAGCGGGAACCTCGTTGATCAATGTCGCTTGCTGATTATAACGAGGGTCTGCAGTATACATGCCCTCTTGATCCGTTAATAAAACCAAGACCTCAGCTTCAATCAAATTCGCCACTAGGGCCGCCAGCGTATCATTATCTCCAAAGCGAATTTCATCGGTAACGACCGTGTCATTTTCATTAACAACGGGGATCACTCCCAAGTCGAGCAAAGTCGTTAAGGTAGCGCGGGCATTAAGGTAGCGTTCTCGATTAGAAAGATCATCGTGATCGACTAACACTTGTGCGGTATGAAGACCGTATTTCTGAAAAGCTTGCTCATAAGTTTGCACTAAACCCATTTGCCCCACAGCCGCTGCCGCCTGCAATTCATGTATTGACGAGGGCCGTTGTAACCAACCCAGACGCGTCATCCCCGCGGCAACAGCGCCAGATGATACCAATACAATATCAATACCTTGTGCACGCAATT
>JBNKUQ010000076.1:0-15647 GCA_050298695.1 Cellvibrionaceae bacterium | reverse complement strand
TTGAATAGCGGCATTGTTGATGCCGTGTTAGTGGGTGGGGTGGATACCTTATGTTTAAGCGTCTTGCATGGTTTTGATTCTTTGCAGTTAGTTTCTGCCAAGCCCTGTAAGCCCTTTGATCAAAATCGCGATGGGATTAATTTAGGGGAGGCGGCAGGATACGCTATTTTGGTCCGCCCGGAAGAGGCCGATACCGACCTCAATGTGAAGCTTACTGGCTATGGGGAAAGCTCCGATGCCTATCATATGTCCCACCCTCATCCCGAAGGACTGGGCGCGCGCTTGTCTATGCAGCAAGCCTTGGATATGTCAGGTCTGCCCGCTGAGGCGATTGGCTATATTAATTTACATGGTACTTCGAGTCGGGCGAATGACTTGATTGAAGGACAGCTGATTGCGTCTATGTTCCCTAAGTCGACACGCTGTAGTTCTACTAAAGGCTGGATGGGGCATACATTAGGGGCAGCCGGTATTAGTGAAGCCCTAATTGCTGTTGAGGCTTTACGCACGGGTATCATTCCTGGCTCAATGAATCTAGAACAGCTAGATGAACAACTCGATATTACCATCAGCGCAGACAACACAAAGTCAGAGCTCAATCATGTGATGAGTAATTCATTTGGTTTTGGTGGTAATAATTGCACCTTGTTGTTTAGCAAAACGGATCAATAAAATGAGTAATGCAAATATGACGGCTGAATTTTCTTGCCGAGTCTTAGCTTGCGGAGCTTGGGGCGAAGGCTTTGAGCAATGGAGTGAGCTGAGCCAGTTGCTTAGCAGTAGTGATGCCGATCTTAAAGAGAGCAAGGGCCCTAAGCCAGAAATTATTCCGGCAAATGAGCGTCGCCGTGCGCCGCTTTCTGTGCGTCTTGCTGTAGAGTCTTCCTGGCAGGCCGCGCAGAATGCACAAATTGATCCTAAAGAGTTAACCTGTGTGTTTGTTTCTGGATTGGGCGATACGCAACTAACCGACTATATGTGTAAGGTATTGGCGGGTGAGACAAAAGAATTATCACCAACAAAATTTCATAATTCTGTTCACAATGCCGCTGCGGGTTATTGGACAATCAGCACCGGTTGTGAAAAAGCGGCGAATTCCGTAGCGGGTTTTCAGAACTCCGTTTCGTTAGCGTTGATGGAAGCCATGCTTCAGTGTCAGCAAGAACATAAAACTATTTTGTTAACTTTTTTTGATGCGCCGGTCTCTAAAGTGCTAGAAGACATTATGGGGTCAGGAACTTCGTTTGCCTTTTCAATGATTATTGCGCCTGCGGACCAGGGTGATAGCGCTAAACCGATATTAGCTGCAACAATTTCGACAGGCTCTAGCGAATGGCCCGAATTACTTCAGGCCCATGATGTGCTTAAGGAAAGTTACCAAAAAAATCCTAGTGCGCGCATCTTAACTCTTGCAGAAATGCTACTGGGTGTGGGCAACGGTAAACGCGTATTGCCAATGAATGAGCATATATCACTTTTCCTATCCATTGATTCACAATAAATAGTCTTGAACGTAACTGGAAGTAAGCATAGTCATGAATACACAAACAACAGATGTCATTATTGCCGGTGGTGGTCTTGCCGGTTTAAGTTTAGCGAAACAGCTTAAAATGGCTGATTCTGAATTAGATATTACCGTCGTTGAGAAAAGACGTTTTCCCATCCCCGATACCACTGCAAAAATTGGAGAGTCGACCGTAGAAATAGCGGCTCATTACTTTACGGAGCATCTAAAATTAAAAGAACATTTTCGTGAAAAACATTTGCGAAAACATGGGCTGCGCTGTTTTTTTGGAGAGCCTCAAACGGATTATTCACAGCAAGATGAATTGGGGGTGAGTCAATTATTTGGTATCCCGACCTATCAAATAGAGCGTGGTGTTCTAGAAAACTATTTATACAAAGAGTTAAGTGAGCAAGGTGTTCGTATTATTGATGGGGCAACCACAGAGAGCGTTAGTTTAGATAATAAAAAACAAATGATCACCATTGATGCATCGGGTGAGAAAAGTTGTTATCAAGGTCGTTGGTTTGTCGATGCAACCGGACGACAAGAATTAGTTAAAAATAAATTGGGCCTAAAAAAAGAAACGCCACATCGGGGTAACGCCGTATGGTTTCGTATCGATAAACGCATTGTGATTGATGAGTGGACAAACAATGTAGCATGGCAAAATCGCTTGGCGGCAAGTGGTAATCGCTGGCGTAGTACTAATCATTTAATGGGTAAAGGCTATTGGTGTTGGATTATTCCCTTGGGTTCAGGCGCAACGAGTATTGGTATTGTGATTGATGATCAAGCGCTTGAGGAAAGTGGTATTCAAACGTTTGAAGATACCCTGGCTTGGTTGAAACAGCAGCAGCCAAGGTTGGCTGCCGAAGTTGAAGATGCACCCTTGTTGGATTTTGCGCTAGTCAAAGATTATTCTTATGGCTGTAAAAAAATGTTCTCCGATGAAGGTTGGTGTTTAACCGGCGAGGCGGGCGCTTTTACCGATCCATTTTATGCACCAGGTAGTGATTTCATTGCGTTTAATAACACCTTTATTACGCATCTTATTGTTCAGGATAAGCAGGGCAAAGATATTCGTTTAGATAGCGCTGTTTTTCATATGTTTTACAATTCCTTTTTTGAAAGTACTTTATCTTTGTACACTGATCAGTACGGTGGTTTTGGCGACCGTAAGATGATGGGTATTAAGCTGTTGTGGGATTATGCATATTACTGGGGCATATTAACGGTATTGTTTTTCAGAGGAACGATTACCGATATTGATTTAATGCGTGAGCTCAATCCACTGTTGCGTCGTGCTCAAGAGGCTAATGAACGGATGCAGGAGTTATTGATCGAGCGGGCGAAATTACGCTTGGTTTTACCAGCCAAGGGTTTGTTTATGGACCAATACTACATTCCTTGTTTGACGCGTTTCAACGATATACTAAAAGCAAGTGAAAAAGAAATTGATACTCGTAGTGCGATTGCTGAAAATGTTGAGGTCTTGGAAAAATTGCTGGTCTGTTTGTCCGATATGCTTCAAGAAAATGCTAGCGATAATATTAGTGATGATGAGCGTGAATTGTTAGGCGACTATCGTCAAGTGGTCTTGGCCTAATCTTACAAACACGCGATTTTAAAAGAGTGCATGCAATAATGTTATTCTTGGTATCATCCCCGCCTTCGCGGGGATGATACCGCATCATTTTTAAGTGTTTTGGTAGTGTATAAAAAATTATGTTAAAAAAAATTCTGCCGATGGTGTTGGCAATACTATTTGTTGCTTTTCCTTTTGTTATACATTACGGATTAAACTACGCAGATCCTGTTTTGTTTGCAGTATTGTTATTTGTTTTGTTAATGCTGCGAATTGCATTGACTCCATCTGACAATAATTTGGGCCAATGGATTATGGGTGTGATAACCACTGTTTACTGTGGTTCTATTGCTTTGTTTGATAGTGAATTGCTGCTACGTTATTACCCCGTGCTCATTAGCCTTTATGTCGCTTTATTATTCTTTATTACTTTATTTGATAGAGAATCTCTGATAGAGCAGTTTGCTAAACTATCTGGAAAATCTTATCCCGATGGCGCGCGTCTTTATATGAGAAATCTGACCAAGCTTTGGGTGTTATTGTTGGTGGTTAATGCCAGTATTGCTGTTTATTCAGCTTGCTGTATGTCGAAGTCATTTTGGCTTTTGTACAACGGTATTATCTCCTATGTCATTGTGTTAGGTTTTATTGCAGCAGAAATTATCTTTCGTCAATATTATCGACGAAAATATTTTCCTGAATGGGACTGAGCTTAAATAAGTATGAGTTTGAACGAAAAAAATAATCATAAAAATGCTATTGAGCAGACGATATCAAGCATTTTAAGTGGTGATACCTGGCCTCGACTGCTAAATTATAAAGCGGAGGGTGATGAAGTACGGGTATCACTAGCGATATCAAATGATATTTCTTGGTTTGCGGGCCACTTTCCTGAACAGGCAGTGTTGCCTGGCGTGGTGCAGGTGCATTGGGCAACGGTGTTATCTCGCTCTATTTTTGCTAGTGTTTTGAGTGAATGCGAATTTAAAGCGGTTAATAACCTTAAATTTAAAACAGTTATTTTACCGGATCAAACCATCGATTTGATTTTGCAGTATAAGCCGACTAAATCCATGGTCAGCTTTACTTACCGCTCAGAGGATGATGTTTTTTCCACAGGAACTCTGGTTTTTAGTACCCCATGAAATATTGTTTTGTTATCCCTCATTATAATCATCATATAGCGTTTACTGAGTTTTTACCGCTGTTGTCTAGTTTATCTATACCTAGCATTGTTGTTGATGATGGTAGTCAAGTTGAAAGTGTTGAAGCAGTAAAAGCGTTAGTGCAACAGCATGAAAATATTCATTTTTTAAGTCATGCCTTTAATCGTGGTAAAGGTGCCGCTGTTTTTACAGGTGCTTATTATGCCCGTGTTCTAGGTTTTACCCATATTATTCAAATTGATGCCGATGGGCAGCATGATATTAATGATGTTGCCGGTTTTATTGAGTATAGCCAAGCACATCCTAACGCTATTGTATCGGGTAAGCCTTATTTTGATGAAAGTGCACCTAAGCTAAGAGTGTATGGTCGGCGTGTAACTGATTTGTGGACTGCGTTAGAAACCTTGTCGTTTCAAATTAAAGATGGACTTTGTGGCTTTCGTATCTACCCCTTAAATGCAATAGAGTGTTTATTGGATCGCTACCATATCGGCGTGCGCATGGATTTTGATACAGAAATGTTAGTGAAAGCAGTGTGGGCTGATATCCCTCTACACTTTATGTCAACGAAAGTGATCTATCCAGAAAACAGTGTGTCGCACTTTCACTATTGGCGAGATAATTTTTTACTCATTTCCCTTCATACTCGTTTACTATTAGGGATGCTTTTACATTCGCCAGTATTGATAGCTCGTAACATTAAACGTTTGCTGGGGAATTAGCGTACGATGAATGCTTCCTCGAAAGCCAATAAATATCATTGGGCTTCTCTGCAAGAAGCCGGAACCTTAACAGGCTTACGCTTTTTGTTTTTACTCTATCGTATTTTTGGTAAGCGTTTTTATTCAATAGTGATGTATCCCGTCGCGTTGTATTTTGTTTTATGCAATGGTGTGGCCCGCCGTGCCTCTCAACAGTATCTACATTATCATTGGCAGGCCCATTCCGAATGTTGGAAGCGTAAGCCTAATTTGCTGAATAGTATTGCTCATTTTAAATGCTTTGCTGAAACTATTTTAGATAAAGGTTTAGCATGGTGTATTGAGATGAGTGAAGATGAATTTGTTATCGACGATTTTTCGATTATTGAAACCTTAATGGCAGATACTCGAGGACAGTTAATTATCGGTACTCACTTTGGTAACTTAGAGTACTGCCGTGGCTTTATGCAACGCTATAAACAAAAAATTATTAATATTTTAGTTTACGATAAGCACTCCGCTAATTTTGTTGAAATTATGCAACGCTTAAATCCAGATTCTCGCATTAATATTTTTCAGGTCGATGAATTTGATGTGCCAACGATCTTGCTGCTCAAACAGAAAATTGATCAGGGAGAATGGGTCTTTATCGCTGGCGACCGTGTACCTTTGTCGGGGTTAGAACATACCATTAGTGTCGAGTTTTTAAATCATAAGGCCCCTTTGCCTATGGGGCCTTATCTATTGGCTAAGGCACTTGCGTGCCCAGTTAAATTAATGTTTGGCTATCGCCATCCCGGTCTGGGAGATAAAAAAGTTTATTTCGAAGTGGTTCCCTTTGCCGATAAAATCAGTTTTTCACGAACCGATAGAGAGACGATTTTAGGTGATTATGCTCAACAATTTGCTTCACATTTAGAGCGGCATTGTCAGCAAGCACCTTATCAATGGTTTAACTTTTATTCATTTTGGTCTACCACAAAAAAAGTAAAAAATAGCCTGCCGACGACAGCAAAAGAGGGTGTTTAAGTGATGGCCATAATTGAGGAAGATAGTGAGAGAGACGCAGAGCGATTTGAAGCAGAGATTTTTGAATTGCTACCGCATCGCCCCCCCATGTTATTGATTAATGGGATTAAATATCTCAGTCAGGAGGCATCTTCCGCTTATACCTATGTTGATACCGACGCGCCTTTTTTTGAAGAAGGGCGTGGTGTCCCCGCTTATATTGGTTTGGAGTACATGGGGCAAACTGCAGCATTGATTGCTGGCTACCAACTGAAGCATGGTTTGGTTGAACCACATTTAGGTTTTTTATTGGGTACCCGTTCGTATCAAACCCAAGTCGATTATTTTGCAGAAAATAAAGTGCTGTTAATAGAGTGTAAGGAAAAAGCTGTAGTGGGCGATAGTCTTGCTACGTTTGATTGTAGTATTCGTTATCGTAATGAAGGCGCTATTCTGGCAACTGCGAATTTATCGGTATTTCGTAAACCTAAGGAACCCCTGGACAAGTTATGACCTCGATAGTAGAAACATATCCATCGCTATCTCGGTGTGTTCTTTTAAAGCGACTTTTTAGCACCCAGAGATTCCTAAAACAAAGGGCTGAGACTTGAGTGTATTAAAACAACATCGTGTAGTTATTACTGGCGTAGGAAATATCTCTGCTTTAGGAAGTGCTTGGTCTGATGTGGCTGCTCGCCTTAAACAGAAAAAAAGTGCGGTCCGTTTTATGGAGGAATGGCAGCAATATACAGACATGAACACCTCCATTGCCGCCCCCATTGATGACTTCGAATTGCCCGCTCATTTTACCGTAAAGAAAAAGCGCAGTATGGGACGAGTGGCGCAAATGGCGGTCAGGGCAACAGAAATTGCATTAACAGAAGCCGGTTTATTAAAAGACGATATTTTAACATCGGGTGATGTTGGTATTGCCTATGGCTCTGCCACCGGAAGTAGTGCAGCGGCTATGGAATTTTTTCATTTGTTAGGTAATGGCTCTACCAGCAAAATGAATAGCACAACGTATTTACGCATGATGAGCCACACCGCTGCGGTCAATCTCAGTGTATATTTTGGAACGCAAGGCCGTATGTTAACCACGTCAACCGCTTGCACTGCAGGCAGCCAGGGTATTGGTTATGCCTATGAAACGATTCGCAGTGGGCAACAAAAAATTATGATTGCCGGTGGCGCTGAAGAATTATGCCCGACGCAAGCGGCAACCTTCGATACGATATTTGCAGCAAGCACAGATAATGCACATCCAGAAAATACGCCGCGCCCTTTTGATAAAGGTCGCGATGGTTTGGTACTCGGTGAAGGTGCTTGTACCTTTATTGTGGAATCCTATGAGTATGCTAAAAAGCGTGGCGCAAAAATTTTGGCGGAAATTATTGGTTTTGGTACCAATACGGATGGCTCTCACTTAGTGCGTCCACGTCAGGCTACGATGGAAAAAGTCATGCAATTAAGTTTGCAAGATGCAGGTATTTCGGCGGATGATATTGGTTATATTTCTGCTCATGGAACGGCTACAGAACATGGTGATGTCGCAGAGTCGCAGGCAACTTTTGCTGTGCTTGGCTGTAAACCAATTAGCTCATTAAAAAGTTATACTGGACATACTTTGGGTGCCTGTGGTGCGTTTGAAGCCTGGGCTTCCATCATGATGATGGAAGAGAATTGGTTTGCACCAACAATTAATTTAGAGCAAGTGGATGAGCGTTGTGCGGAGCTAGATTATATACGAGGTGATGGCCGCGAAATTGAGACAGATATTATCATGAGTAATAACTTTGCCTTTGGCGGTGTGAATACGTCATTGATATTTAAACGTTGGCGTGAATAGCTTTAAAATATACCTTTTATGTATAAAGTGAAAATGATAAGCGACAACTGTAATAGTACGATTCCCCAGTAAATTGCTTGAAAAGACCTTTTTATGGTTTTATGGCGAAACATTTTTTGCGCAGCGAGTGCGGCAGGAGAGCCGCCAATAAATGCGAGGCCATGAAGCACTTTTTCGGGAATTCTTACGGCAGAAGAGCCCGAAATTATTTTGTCGTAAGCATACATCAGTGTGGTAATTGCATTGATGGCGATAATGTAGGCTGCTATCAGTGATATATATTGATAAAGATATATCGTGAGAGGCAATAAAATAATTATCGCGACAATAAAAAATAATGCATAGGGTGGAGTACTTTTTTTGCCAGCCACTACGGAGGTGGCTGCAGGCCCTTTCTTGGTTGATGAAAGTTCAAATTCAACCTGTTGTCCAGGGTTCAGAGTCTTGGCGTTCTTAACGTCTTTAATATGTACAAAAAAGTCTTTTGTTTCTCCTTTTGTTCTAATAAAACCATATCCTTTTTGTTGGTTAAACTTAACAACAATACCCTTCATTTAGTGAAGCCTATATCTTTAATTTCAATGGCTATTTAATACATGCCGCCATTAACGCTGATAGTCTGCCGAGTAATATAGTTCGCATCATCAGACATCAAAAAAGCGGCTGTCGCAGCAACATCTTCCGCTTTACCAAAATGACCTAAAGGAATCATTTTTTTTGCTTCTTCTGCAAAGACTCCGTCGATCATATCTGTTTCGATAACCCCTGGTGCAATGCAATTAACAGTAATTTTACGCTTGCCTAGTTCAACGGCCAGTGCTTTGGTCGCACCGATTAAGCCCGCTTTAGTCGCACTATAATTTACTTGGCCTCGGTTGCCTGTCAATCCGGCAACCGATGATAAAGTAATAATGCGACCACCGCTGCGAAGACGAATCATTGGCATCGTGAGAGGATACAGTACGTTATAAAAGCTATCGAGATTAGTGTGGATTACCTGATCCCATTCTTCTCCAGACATTGCCGGGAATGCATTGTCACGAGTGATGCCCGCATTGCAAATAACACCGTAATAAGCACCGTGATTTTCTACTTCATTGATTAGTGTTGTTTGTGTCTGTTCTCTATTGCTCACATCAAAACCAATAAGGTTGGCAGATCCACCTTGAGAAGTGATCTCGTTTACCACCGCTTGAGCGGCATCTTGGTTTGAGTGGTAATGTACGCTAATGTGATAGCCTTCTTTGCCAAGGCGTAAAGCGATGCTTTTGCCGATGCCTCGGCTGGATCCAGTAACGAGAACACGTTTGTCAGTATTCATATAAATTCTCTTTAAATTAAGGTCTCAGGTTAAATTATGCATGTGCATTTACATGTCGTCGAGAAAGCAATTGTGCAAAAATTAATGTACATAAAAAATTAAGCGTATTGCCAATTAATAGGGTCGAGCCAAAAGCTTGGGCAACGGGAATGCTGCTTAAACTCAGCAACCCAAAGGAAAGTAAGGTTGTGATCGTAGATAATAAAATGGCATTTTGGGTAACGTTATTTTTCACATTATCGCTGTCGGTATACATTTCTTTTATGAAAATAACATAATCCATTCCTAGTCCTAGCACCAAAAATAATCCCATCACATTAAATAAGGTAATATCGATACCCAGCACAGTGAAGGTGATAAGAGTTCCTAGAGTGGCGGTTATGGGCACCAATAATATCCATAAAGCACTAACTGATCGATAATACAATAGCATGATTAGTGCGATAAAAGCGTAAGCGAGAAAAAGCAGAACAGATGCTGATTTTCGTTGCTCTTTAAGTGCTTCCTGCGAAAGAGAAAGCGTGTTGATGAAGACGACACCTTCTAGCTCTTGAGTTCTATCTAAAATGATATTTTCGATTTTATTAACATCACTATTTTTTTCAATCAAAACAAAACCAAGATGCTCCTCGTTTTGTTCTGCCCATACAGGTGGTAAAGCACTATTTTTAGAGAAAACACTGGCGGGTTCAATGACTTGCCCCTTTTTTTCGATAAATTTTTGATAAAGTTTTTCTGCTTGTTCGGGTGGAATCCCAGTTTTATCAAAAGCAATTTCGGCGATTCCGCCAGGTTGATATATTTTTTCTTGAAGTTGGTAGTTTTGCTTTTGCTGTTTAGGTGAAGGTAAAAAATGCATGGCACTAAAAAATGGATTTTTATGTTCCTTGGGTAAGTCGTTCGTTATTGTGTTGAGCATTTTTTCATAATGCTCATAGACTTGTTCTACAGAGTTTCCTGTAATAACAATATAGCGTCCAGGTTCAAAGCTTTTGCTGAGTAAATTTGCTTTTTGTTCTTGGTTAAGTAATTCCTTTGCGGGGTTAAAGAATAAGTGAGGGTTGTCGCTGGTGGGAATTCCATATAAATATATAGTGCATGCACTGGCAGTGATCAGTATTCCCCATGCAATAAAAGAGAATTTTTGAATTGCCTTTGAGAAAAATTGATTAATATATGTCAGCCCCTTAGAGAAAATCTGGTCATTAATTTTAATTTCTACTATTTTACTTAATGATCCGATAGTAATAACGCTTAGCC
This sequence comes from Cellvibrionaceae bacterium, assembly GCA_050298695.1. Lineage (GTDB taxonomy): Bacteria > Pseudomonadota > Gammaproteobacteria > Pseudomonadales > Cellvibrionaceae > CANLBN01. The sequence continues at coordinate 5,250 of JBNKUQ010000076.1, read as the reverse complement.
AAGCAGCAAGGATGCCGCAGCAAGAAAATAAAGCGACCTTTTTTAATGCGTCTAAACTGGAAAAGCTTAGAGCGCCATAACCCACGAGTGATGTGATTAAACTTAATAGCATCGCACGAAATAAAGTGCTAGAAACACGGTCATCTTTGGATGAGTGAGTATTAGGATTTTGGTGATAAAAATAGTGTAGTGAATAATCAATAATAATGCCGATAAGACTAGCGCCAAAAACGATAGTGAGTATATGTATTGAGCCGTATAAGTAGTGATTAACCCCTGCAGCAAAAATAACGCCCAAACCAATAGATGTGACAGGTAATAAGAGAATAGAAACCGATCTAAAAACAAATAGTAGTAATAAAATAATTGCAAAAGTTGAGACTGTGCTAATTAGTTTTATGTCTTTTTCAGATTTCTCGGCAGCATCGGCTGCAAAGAAAAAAACACCAGAGCGCAATAATTCTACGGGAAACGCTTTTTTGAGTGACGCTTCTAGCAAGTTTATTTTATCTATTAATTCATGTTGCTTGTCGATTTGCATGGCGCCTTGAGAAATTTTTATCGATAGTGTGCTGTAATAAGTCCTATCGCCGTTTAAAACAGTTACCTGTACCCCATTGTTTATCGTGAATCCGTTTTGTAGCAAATGGTTAACGTAGTTATCAAATGTCGACAGAGGGTCCTCATTAAATGGTAGCAATTGTAAGCTTGAGTCCATTCGGTATAGGTTGCGTAGAGCATTGTTAATTAATTGTTCATGTTCGCTTTCTTTTAGCTTTTTTTGCTGTTTTGGTGAAAGTAATTGAAAACGATACTGCTTAAATTCCTCTAGCAGTTGGCTTGTATCATTAGTTCCTACGGAGAGAAAATCAATTTTTCTCAATTCATTTTCTAGTTTTTCTGCGGCTGCGTTAACATCTTCTTGTGTTTTCCCATGAACAATTATCATGAATCGACTTTCTATATCGCTAGAAAGTGTATCAATGGCTTTTTGTATGAGGGGTTGCTCTGATAAGGTTGGAGAAAGATCTTTTAAGTCTGTGCTTATGTGAATGTTATTGTATTGTGAGCCTAAAAAGATGGCGCAGAATAGGATAACTATAAAGAAAAGAGTGCGGCAGATAGAAAGCATGGGCATATGCCTTTGTTTTATAGAGTTAATTGCTGGGGTCGATGACTTGGTAATGCAAAGGGTTTGCTACAATATCACAACTGATGTTTTCTTTAAGTGATAATAAGCACTCATTATTGATGTCGGTTTTTATATCTTTTGAAAATATTTTAAAATTTTTGATGCTTATCTTGGTGTTTTGTTTTTTTATATCAGTAATCGTAATGTTTAATAAGGTTTCTTGATTGTTATGTATCTTTTCTAAAAGGATATTGTTTAACCCTTTTTTTATAAAACTATCGGTTGGCGATAACATTACTCTTTTTTCGTTGGTGCTTGATTCGACCACTTCTATTAAAAAATTGTTTTGTATTGATGCTGTGTCGGCTCTAAGAAGATCCAACAAAAAGTTAGCTAGATAGTTATGTTGTGGGCCATTGAGAGGAACAACTTGTTCGTCTGGCATGTGGCGATAGTGCAAGTTGACAGGGGTATAAATAACACTTTCAGGAAAGGGTTGTTCGGTCTTCCAAATCAAACCGTGTTGACAAGAAAAGAATAGTTTTCCGGAGGATAGCAGTGGAGTCGTTAATGTTTCGATGGTTTTCTCTTGAATAAAGTCTCCAGAGAATACACAGTTACTGGGTAAAATTTTCTCGATGTGGGAAATAGTATCTTCGCTGCTGGCTATTGCTGGAATTAAGCTATTTAAAAGCAGTATCCCTGCTAATATAAAAGTTTTGATGTTTAATGAAAAAAAGGTCATGGTGAATTCATTGCTTTGTTAACTTTGTCCACTAAAATAGCCCGCTGCTTCCATGTCGTTATAAGTAAAGTCGATTTTTTCAAGTAATTTGCAGCGCGCTATCTCAAAGTATTTGGGATAAGCTCCATGCCACACGATGCGGTAAGAGTCGACATCAGAAAAAGCGACGTCCATATCCATGCTGATACTGATGTTTGTCATTTTCAATCGTGCCGAGAGCTGTGAATACTGATAAATATTTACGCTATATCGGCAATGGTATTGACGATATCACCCAAAGTTTTTACGTCTTTAAAGCGCTCTGGTTCAATACTCTTTCCTGAGAATTTCTTAAGCTCGATCAACAAGTCAACCGCATCAATGCTGTCAATATCCAAATCTTCATAGAGCCTGGCTTCAGGCACCAGTTGCTCTTCATCGAGCTCAAATAGCTCTTGCATGATTTGTTTTGTTTGTTCAAAAATTTCGTTCTTGGATGTCATCTGAGTGGCTCTTTGATCTTATTGTCACAAAACCAAGGATTATAGCAATGCAGACTATTTATTGCTGCCTCTAGATAACAGGGGGCGATAAAAATCGACTAAGAATTGGGTTAATTGCCTATATTGGCGGGTTTTAGGTGCATTAGCATCAATGTGCTCTTGCGTTTTGATGGTGTCTAGCTGAGTGAATGCGAAATGTGGGGCTACAGGAGGGATGCTATAAGGCTTTTCCCCTTTTTGCATAGCACGTGGATAGCAGTGTATGACAATTGGGACAATGTCACACTCTGCTAGGACAGCAATATTTGCCGCGCCTCGCTTAAAGTCGAGCTGGTCATCATAGAGGTTGCGAGTGCCCTCAGGAAAAATCAAAATATTCTCGCCATTTTCTAGCCTTTTTTGAGCTTGCTCGATAAAGTCATCCGTGCCGTTATGAATGTAGTCGGCCATACGCACGATTAATGCAGTATAGGGATTGCGCCACAGGGCTTCTTTGGCAATACAGCAAAGATTAGGGCAAATTCCAAGGATAAAAAAGGCATCTAATAAGCTAGGATGGTTGGCAATAATCAATTTACCTCTAGCCTTGATAATGGGTTCAGGGTGAATTGAATAAGTCAGCAATCGCAAGTTCTTCATGGTGTCGAGATAGAACATACAGCTTTTGCTAATAGCTGTACGTATCAGCTTTTTTTTGGATTCACGGCTTAGTGGTGAAATATAAATCAATGGCAGAGCAAGGCTGAGAATGGGGGCGCAGAATCCAAACATAGCCCAGCAAAATGCATGACCCACGGCTCTCAAGGCGCGGTTAAATTTCCCTCCCTCTCCTAATTTTGCGTGTTTTTGTCGATAGATATCGCGTTGGACTTGTGAAGGTAACAAATTGTTGTGTGCAGATAGGCCTATTTCTACCGGAGATATAGGTTTTTTATAGCTCAAATTCTCTGCCGCCAAAGATTTCTCTGCGTCAGAGAGTGCGGAGGTTAAATTTACCCTATCCACAAAAGCACTCAACCTCGACTAAGAGGTTCGCTCGACAAACATCAGCGAGCGTAAAAATCATCAAGATATCGGGAAACGCTTTTTCTAGCAGCTTTTGTGAGGCAATAAAATCAGAGGCATGACGTAAATACACTTTCATTGACTGAAGTTGTGAGTTGTTATTAGACAGTTCTTTGTTTTCTAGTAAGTGTTTGATATTGCTGATAGTCGTTGCAATCTGACCTTCGAGATCGCCTTCACAGATGGTTTTGTGGCCAACAATACTGGCGGTGCCCGATACAAAAAATAAATCTTGTTTGTCTAGAGTAATGCAGGTGGCACGAGAGAAAGAGGGACTGCTGATGCCATACTCTCTGGGGTATTGGTAAGCATTTACCTGGAGAGCATTATTGTGGTGACGGCCATTGACTTTAGAGGCAAGCACATAAATAACCGCGCCTTCAGAGTGGTGTCCCAATGCTGATGCTGAGGGAAACTGGTCATCTGGAATGCCTGCTTCTCGAAAGGCTTTTAAGCGCCCTGTACAAAATAGTTTGTAATGTTCAAGGTCGCCTTCACCTAAATTAATGTCAGGGATGTAGTTCCAGAAGCGAAAAGGATGGGGGTAACCTGCTTCATTGATAAAGCTCAACAATTCTCGATATGCATTTTCTGTTGAACGGGCAAGGTCTTGGCAGTTTTCAGGGGAGAGCCAAATAGCGGCTGCTAATACCTCACTTGTTTTGCTCCAAAAAACATTTCCGCTTGTATTTTTGCCAATAATCTCACTGTCGGTTGACCAGACTTCATTGAGTGTTGTCGCGTTACCTAATAAGGTGAGCCCTGAGTGGATAACCCCTGGTACCGATGGAGCGCAGGCTTGCCGCGAGCCAGAAGAGTAGGGCAGTACGAGCAGCGAATCAGGGCGTGCTAGTAAAGTCTCTACGGCTTGATCAGAAAGATAGTTGCGAAGCATGGTTTGGCTATGATCTTGTTCGTGTGCTTGGGTTGAGCTTAATGCTACCTTCATTCCGTTGCCATGATTCATCGGCGCACCTGTTGAGGTCTTATAAAAATGTTTATTTCCATTGGTTACAGCTTAGCACACGAGTGAGAAGTCAATTTAACTCAGCGAAAAAATCGCTTTTCCTAACTAATTTCGTCCGATTTCCATTGAATATGACTTATTTATATCAGCCAGTTAGTTTAAACTACGGCCCCTTAAAAATAAAGCAAGCGCGTTGGCGCATAGGGACCACAACAACTGAAGAGGTAATCACGTGGCAGAACAAACTCCAGCCGAGCTAAAGATGGCAGAACTATTGGTTGAAGCGTTAAATCTTGAGGATGTTGAGCCTAAAGACATTGAACCTGAAGCCTATTTATTTGGTGAAGGTCTGGGATTAGACTCAATCGATGCCCTAGAAATAGCCCTTGCTATTTCTCAAGAATATGGATTGCAAATTAAAGCAGAAGATGAGTCGACGAAAGAGGCTTTTGCGACCCTTCGCAGTCTTACTGAATATGTTGAGGCGAATAAGTAAGTCAATCGGCCTATTCGATCTACTATGGTTCGATCTACTCTGGTTCGATTTACAAAGGCTCGATCTACCATGCTAAAGGAATCTGTAGGAGGTTTTCCTATTCTGAAGCGCGAAGCTGATGAGCCTTTCGCAATCATTACCAAGCCATTGCCAGCCCTGAATAACTTTACTGGTACGGTGAGTGCCAGTCATTTTATGGCTCATGTACATGTAGTGGCTGATGGCTTACCCAACCACCAATACCTTATTAATCTCTGCGACAACCGCTATCTGTTTACGGTGGTATTTTGTGCCGCCATACTACGTGGTCAAACTAACCTGCTTCCTCCCAACAAAAAACCGCAAACCCAATTTCGTCTGCAG
>JBNKUQ010000075.1:0-15701 GCA_050298695.1 Cellvibrionaceae bacterium | reverse complement strand
CTGATTCAAGCATTGAGCGAATCTCGCAAAGTGGTAATAACGGTATAGAACTGGGACTATTGAACTCGCTAAAGAGAGTATTTTGTTAGACAATAGCCAATTATCTGCTCATCCAGGAACCAAGGCGTTTCTCGATGCTCTCTATTTTGCTACTTACTTCGGGTAACAATTAATGCAACGATTTAAATCTTCCCTTAAACCATTTTACCTTATTGGACTCAGTATACTTTTACTCTTTGTGGGAGCTTGCAGCCGTGATAATAGTATTCGGGTAGGTGCTACCACTACGTTGGAAGATTCAGGCATACTAGCAATGTTGGTCTCTGAATTTAAAAAAGACTACGATATCAGCGTTAAAACGCTCATCGCTGGGAGTGGTCAAATACACAATTTAATTGAGCGTGGTGATATTGATAGCGCCATTACTCATGATCCCGCTGGAGAAAAAGCCTTACTGGAAAAAGGGCTAATTAAAACACCTATCCCCTTAGTCAGAAATGATTTTTTATTGGCCGGTCCAAATAATGATCCTGCACATATTCAACATTCACTAACACCCGATGAGGCGTTTGAAAAGATTGCGAATGCTGGTCATCCTTTGGTTTCCAGAAATGACCAAAGTGGCACTCACCAGATGGAAATGGTTTGGCGCAATAAAGGTTACAACGCGATAAAAGAAGAGCAATTAATTAAAACGGGAACAGGCATGGGTGAGAGTTTAAGTGTTGCTGTTGAACGTAAAGCCTATATTCTAGTAGATCGCGGTACTTGGGTTAACTTCGCCAATAAAAAAGGGTTGAAGGCTTTATTTGAAGACCCGGAATTTCTACCTAATCAATACAGCTTATTATCGTTAAATAAAGAACTCGCATCCAGTAAATCGGCATCGGTCGCACAGTGGGAAGAATGGATCAGTAAAGGAAGAGGATTAACCCTATTAAAAAATTATCGCCTCAGAAATCAACACATTTTTAACCAGGAGTAGCTATGTCATCGACTACACTCAATATAGCCATATTGGCGATTTCCGATACTCGAACAAAAGAGAACGATAGCTCTGGCGATTTATTAGTTGAATGTGCAAAAGCGTCGAATCACCTTATCGTGAGTCGTGCAATTGTGAAAGACGATATTTATCAAATCCGCGCTCAAGTATCGCAATGGATAGTAGACCCCAACATTCAAGTCATTATCTGTACTGGAGGCACGGGCTTTTCTGGACGCGACAGCACACCAGAAGCACTAGCCCCCTTATTTGATAAAACCATTGATGGCTTTGGTGAATTATTTCGCCATGTGTCTTATGCGGAAATCGGTAGTTCAACCATTCAATCTCGTTGCATTGGCGGCTTAGCCAATAAAACCCTGATTTTCTGTTTGCCAGGTTCAAATAATGCGTGCAAAACAGGCTGGGATAAGATTTTAAAAGAACAATTAAATAGCGAACACAAGCCTTGCAATTATGTTAACTTATTGACCAAATGAAATTTTTCTAAATATAACTATGCTAAGCGTTGATGAAGCCCTAGAAAAAATTATTGATAAAGCGAAACCCACTAACAATATTGACATCGTCACTTTAGAGCAATGTATCGGGCGCATTTTAGCGAAAGATCAAATCTCAAGCATTGATGTTCCCCCAAATGATAATAGTGCTATGGATGGTTATGCTATTGGCACCAACACGCTCAGCAAAAAAGAAACAACTACGCTTCCCATTAGCCAAATAATTACCGCCGGCGCTATTGCGCATCCACTTGAGCCAAATACTGCCGCACGTATTTTTACAGGTGCAGAAATTCCAACCGGAGCCAATGCCGTTGTCATGCAGGAATACTGTGAAGTGAATGACAATCAGGTAAGCCTGCCTAGCCAAGTTGATAACATGAATAATATTCGCCCTCGAGGGCAGGATATTCAACAAGGCGATACTATTTTAAAAAAAGGGAAGCGTCTACAAGCTCAAGATTGCGCACTACTTGCTTCTATTGGGGTAGATACGATACCCGTCTACCGCCGTTTACGCATCGCTATTTTATCGACGGGTAATGAACTCATTGAACCAGGAAACCCATTAACGCCCGGGAAAATTTATAACTCCAATCGCTACTTTCTGAAAGGATTACTGATACAACTGGGATGGGATATTCTTGATTGCGGCGTCATTGCTGACGACTTGGACGCAACTAAAAAAGCATTAGAATCTGCAAGCGCTGCCGATTGTATTATTTCTACCGGTGGCGTCTCAGTTGGCGAAGAAGATTATATCAAGCGTGCCCTAGATGATATTGGCGAACTTAATTTATGGCGCGTTGCCATTAAGCCGGGAAAGCCTTTAGCCTTTGGTTATGTGAAAAAGCCTTTAGCTTTTGAACAAACTAAAAAGCCTTTAGCGTTTGGGAATGTAAAAAGCACACCGTTTTTTGGCCTACCTGGCAATCCAGTTTCAGCATTTTTGACTTTTCTATTATTTGTTAAGCCATTTTTATCTCTACAGCAAGGTCAAAATTATCAAACACCGAAGCACTTTACTCTAAAAGCTAACTTTTCAACAAAGGCTAACCCAAATCGTCAGGAATATCTACGAGTCACGATTAATGGTGACGGTGTAGACGATTTTAATAATCAAAGCTCAGGCGTTTTATCTTCTCTGGTGTATGCGGATGCCTTTGCGATTATTCCTGTCAATACTGCTATAAAAATCGGAGACATGATTAAAGTCATTCCCTTTGCACATTTTTTTCACTGAATTTTCTACTATATTTGCGAGGCAAAATAAATTATGGAATCTGAGTTTTCTAAAGAAACACAAGTTGAAATCGAAGCCGCTGCATTTCGTCAACTACTCAAACACCTAGATAAGCGAAAGGATGTACAAAATATTGATTTAATGAATCTAGCGGGCTTCTGTCGAAACTGTTTAAGCAAATGGTATAAAACGGAAGCGGAAGAACGCGGACATACGATAAGTGATGACGATGCCCGTGAGCTTATTTATGGTATGCCTTATTCAGAATGGAAACAAAAATATCAAAAGCCTGCCACACCTGAACAATTGGCAAAAATGAAGCAACAGCAACAGCAACAGCAACAGCAACAGCAACAATAGAAATATACTACATGTCTTTAACTTTGACTCAACTATTTATTTTTCCTGTTAAATCTTTACGTGGGATTCCTGTCACCCAAGCGACCCTGACACCTCTGGGACTATTGTGGGATCGCCATTGGATGATCGTTAAGCCAGATGGTGGGTTTATTACTCAACGACAATTACCTAAAATGGTACTTATTCATACTCAATTAACTGAAACGCACTTAGTACTATCCAAAGCGGGCATGCCTGATTTATCAATTACTCTATGCCCCAGCGATTCAAAAAGGTATGAAACTTTTCAAGCAAGAGTATGGAAAGATAATTGCGATGTGATAGATGAAGGTGAACAAGCCAGTCAATGGTTAACTCAAGCATTAGAGACACCAAAAACACTGCGTCTAGTTAGGATGGCAAACCATTTTATTCGCCCTCAATCTAAACCCCAACTATTAGGTGAATCAACTAGCACAAGGTTTGCTGATGCAGCACCATACCTGGTCTGCTACCAGGCCTCCCTGGATGCCGTTAACCGTTCATTAGAAAATAATCAACTAGCGCCTGTCAGTATTGAACATTTTCGGCCCAACCTAGTACTGGAAGGGACTGCTTCTTTTGAAGAACGCAATATTAACCTATTAACCCACAGCAACTATCGTTTGCAGCAATGTTACCCTTGCCAACGTTGTATTGTACCAACAATTGATATTCATACTGGTGAACGTAATCCGCAACAACAGCCCTTTAGTCTTATCAGTGAATTAAATAGCATGCCAGATAATAATAAAGCCCCCGCTTTTGGCGAAAATGCTATTCTTAATCTTGGTGAAAACCAAATCATTCGTATTGGTGATGTATTAACCGCTAGCTATGGAGAATCCTGATGAGTCACGCAATTAAAGCCGCTTGTTTATCCGCTTTGGCCTTTCCGGGAAGTGGTCAAATTTACTTAAAGCAAATACCGAAAGGAATTATTTTTATTGTTATCAGCGCTGTCGCTCTCATTATTTTATTACCGGCAATTTTTGGTCTTTCAATGGACATCGCTCAAAAAATTGTCTCTGGTGAAATTCCCGCAGGAGAGAGCGGTATCAGTGTGGTTATTTCTCAGCAAATCGCCATTTTTTCAGAACCAAAGTTCTTAATCGCTAAAATAGCGTTTGCACTATGCTGGATAATCAGTACCGTTGATGCTTGGTTAGTAGGCAAACGCCTAGAAAAACAAAAAACTTCCTGAGCGGTAGGGGTTCGTAAAGACTATGAACCCGGCACAAATACCTGCTAGGTTAATAGGTTAACGTAAATTGAACCCAAACTTTGTCATCTTTTTCACCCGACTTTTCCGTGGATACAATTTGTTTGCGAGAGCCTTTACTTGAATTAGCATCTACGCCTTTCGATAACTGTTGATGTGAAGAAAGCAATTGCCATTGACCAAGCTCAATGACTGTCGTGGTGGAGGACGACAAATAACCACGCTCAGTAGTCGTATTTTTTTGCGATTGCGGTATGGTGTAATTCGCTTTCAAAGAAATCTTTTCTTTTCCTGCCTTATCCTTAACAAGAACCGCTGTGAGTGATACCCCTTTTTTTATTAACATGGCATTTGTGTTTTGATAGTCTTGTTGAAATACTCTCGCATTAACGAGCAAATTATTTTGTAAATCACTATTGGTTTGCGGAAAAGTGGTATTCGCAATAACCACTGCTGTCTGCTCTATGGGTAAGCGTTGCCATTCATCCTCGGTAATAATAAGCATTTCACCTTCTTCCACCATCAAAGTGTCGATTCTATTTTCCTGCCCCTGATTCGTTGACCAACGCTGATCTCTAAATTTAACGGCTGAATCATTAGAAACAAACAATGAAGGGTCTCTACCCCGAAAAAGTGAAACTTGAAATTGCTTACGCGGCTTATCCAATTTTTTAATAATGCTAGCTAACTGTGCGACGTCATTTTGGGCCCCACTGATGATAAGTGAATTACCATCAACCGCTATAGCCAATTTATTTTTTGTAAGTGGTGACAAAGCGGCCTCTACACTTGCCGCATTGCGATATTGTAAATCAACCTGTCGATAGCTATCGGCAGCCACCGCTGAAGTCAGTAAGTAAAAGCTTATTGTACAAGCCATTTTAAAAAAGGAAAAATGTGACATGGTTAACATTCTCTAGCTATAAAATGGAACAGAATTTTTAATTCTAAGCCGCTCAATCCTGAGTTAAAAATGTTCTGTACGAAGATAAAATTTTTTACTGAATAAATATTCCACAAAAACTGTACACTTTGTAAACTTTATATCAATGAGTATATGCATAAAGCCATTATTTTTCATTTCAATTTGATAAGGTATTCCATCATTCTACTTACTTAGGTAAAGTACCGAACAAATAATAATGTGGATGAGACCATGTACCATTTTCATATCGCGGATGACCATCCTTTATTTAGAAATGCGCTATTAGAGGTCATTAATCAGCACTTTGGTCAACCTAGCATCACCGAGTCCCATGATTTGGAATCGACCATCCAAGCCTTAGAAAATAATTCTGAAATTGATTTACTATTACTCGATTTAAATATGCCCGGAAGTCAAGACTTATATGGTTTGATTACTGTTAGAGAAAAATTTCCTAGCGTGCCCGTAGCAGTAATTTCTGCCAATGAAAGTGCCGCTATTATTAACCGTGCTATTGGACATGGAGCAAGCGGTTATATTGTAAAGTCAGCCTCTGCCAGTGTGCTTCACGAAGCTATTGAAACTATTGTAGAAGGTGAACGCTGGCTACCTCCCCACATTCCTATACAGATTAGCCCTATCACCCTCAAAGAAAAAACACTAGCCGCTAAAGTAGCAGCACTCACACCACAACAGTACCGAGTGTTGTGTTACCTGCGTGAAGGATGGCTAAACAAACAAATTGGCTTTGAACTGGGTGTAACAGAAGCCACCATCAAAGCGCATATTACTGCTATTTTTCGCAAACTCGGTGTCAGTAATCGTACCCAAGCCGTAATCATGCTGTCTCAGCTTTCTCTAAACCAAGAAACAGAATAATCCTCTAAAGGCACGCCTAATCTGAACGTTGTCTAAATTGCGTCAACAACGCACGGAGTTTTGCAGGCTTAATAGGTTTACTTAAAAACTCAAAACCTGTCGCAGCAACAAGTTCGGATAAATCATCTTGATTCGCGGCTGAAACCACACAAACTGAGACTTTGGCCTCTTTAAAACGCTCTCGCCAGCATGCCATTAGCTGCTTTGCCAAATCAATACCGGTTATGGTGGTATCACCTAGTTGATAATCGACCAACAAAATACGAGGGCATGTTTGCGTCTTTGCATGCTCAAGCGCTGCTTGAACATTATCAATTGTCTTTACAATACAAAACCAATGCTCCAATAAAGCCGATGTTGCCAATAAATTTTGCGCGTCATCATCAATATATAAGACTGTTAGTCCGGCAAGGTGATCGTGCGTGTGTTCAAGTATCGGACTATGTTCATGGTTAATATTGGCACTGGCAACTGGAACTGTTATTGAAAAGAAACTGCCCTGCCCTAATTGTGATCTGCACTTAATATTATGACCCAACATATCACTAAAGCGTTTAACAACTGACAAACCTAAACCAATACCAGGGACATAATCATTTTTTTGCTGTCTCGCACTACGATAAAACTCCTCAAAAATTGTCAATTGGTCTTGCTCAGAAATACCACTGCCATTATCTAAAATACAAATTTCTACCTCTTCGCAAAGCTCTCTATTGTCGTTGTTATATTTACGCCGACAACCGACCAATACCTTTCCTGACTGAGTATACTTTACGGCATTCGAAATAAGATTTTGTATAATCCGACGCAAATAATGCTTATCTGAAATCACATGAAGAGAGGTAAAACAATAACGGATATCTAAACTACGAGGGCGCTGAATCATAGCCTCACTGATTAGGTTCGATAATAAATCGTCTAAGGAAAAGTGACTTAAACGCGGACTAATAGCACCGTTATCGACCTTTGATATTTCTAATAAGGACGAAATAATCGACTCTGTATGTTGAATCGCTTGTTTTAACTGATGAATCAAGCTGGGGTTTGGTTGCTTACTTTCTGCCAAGGCACCCGCATATAAACTGGCAGCATTTAATGGCTGCATAATATCGTGACTAGCCAGGGCGAGGAATTTTGTTTTAGAGGCACTGGCTTCATCAGCCATTTTTTTGGCTTGACGCAATTCTTTTTCAATTTGACTACGCCGTGCAATTTCATCCAATAAGTGGTTATTGATCTCGGCGATTGTTTGCGTTCTATCCAGAACGCGCTGTTCAAGGTTTTGGTTAGCATCTTCTAACTGGCGTTGAGCAATAATCTGCTGAGTAATATCATCATAGGTTGTTACGTAATCCTTATTAGGTAACCCGATTCCTTTAATCTCGATGATTCTATCATCGCTATAAAAACGAATTACACGATAGGCTTGAGCTGCCGCCATCAGTGACAAACGTTCGTCTATATGTCCATCGATATCACCCTGATCCAAAAGCCCTCTTTCACGATTAAAACGCATAATATCAGCCATGGGCAGGCCTTTTTTTAAAAAACCTTTGGGGTAGTCAAACAGGGTTTCATAATATTGATTCCACGAAACCAAGCACAGCTCATGATCGACAACCGTAACACCTGACTCAATACATTCGAATGAAGACATTACCACGCCCTTTTATAATAGACTCATCAACTGTAACATCACTTTTCTTATATTTCAGCTATACACTGCTCTCGATTCATCCTTGGAGGAAATTATGGCAACCGTTAAAAGACGTGGAGAGAAATTAGAAACAAATGGAGATCTACCCAAGGTCGGCTCTCTTGCACCTGCGTTTACCTTAATACAAGCAGACCTTACAGAGACAAAATTACAAGATTATATGGGTAAGCGTATTATCCTAAATATTTTTCCGAGTATCGACACACCCACTTGCCAAGTGTCTGTGCGCACGTTCAACGAAAAAGCCTCTTTGTTAGAGAATACGATTGTATTGTGCGTTTCAGCAGACCTGCCCTTTGCACAAAAGCGGTTTTGTGGCGCTGAAGGATTAAACAATGTTGTTACGGGCTCCAGTTTTCGCTCATCCTTTGGCGATGATTACGGCTTACGTTTTACTACTGGCCTACTCACTGGCCTGCTCGCCCGAGCCGTTGTAGTTATAGATACGGATGGTAAAGTAATTTATACCCAGCTTGTCGATGAAGTCTCTAGCGAACCAGACTACGATGCCGCTATTGCGGTACTTTAAGAATACACGTAATCAAATGATTAACCCGGTATAAAAACCTGCCGGGTTAATTAATATTGTTACCAAAACTCACAAATCGTCTGTCTGTCACTTAACGTATAAGGTAGAATACTGCGTTTTTACTCGTACAATTTTCAATGATTCCAGCTATCACCAAAACCTCCCCTCTCCAGGAGCTATACCAAACATTTGCCCACGACTTGAAAAAAACAGGGTTTGAAGGGGAAATCTGCTTGGATTATGCCAACCGAACCGTATTGGCCACAGATAATTCTATCTATCAAGTCATTCCCCAAGGTGTTGTATACCCTAAGCATTTACAAGATCTCCTTGTCTTAACAACCCTCAGTCACGAACCTGATTATTGCCATATTATTCTGAGCCCTAGGGGTGGCGGCACTGGAACTAATGGCCAATCACTCACAGATGGTTTGGTTGTCGACACGTCAAAACATATGAATCAAATTCTTGAAATCAACGCCGAGGAGCGCTGGGTACGGGTTCAATGTGGTGTAGTGAAGGACCAGTTGAATGCTGCTATCAAACCCCATGGTTTATTCTTTGCACCAGAACTCTCTACCAGCAACCGTGCCACGATTGGAGGAATGATCAATACGGATGCGTCAGGACAAGGTTCTTGCGCCTATGGTAAAACCCGGGATCACGTATTAGAACTCGCTACCGTATTAATGGATGGCTCGCTGCTAAACTCAAAACCCATCGACGATCAGACACTCAAATCTGAGAAACTACATGAGGGACTAGCAGGTTCTATTTACCGAGTCGTTGACCAGATTCAGAAAAAACATCATGTTGAGATCAATGAGACCTTTCCCAAGCTGAATCGCTGTCTCACCGGTTATGACCTTGCGCATATTCGCACAGAGGACAATTTATTTGATCTTAATAGTATTCTATGTGGTAGCGAAGGAACGCTCGGCTTTATTGTAGAAGCCAAGTTAAATTTACTACCTATCCCCAAACACACAACCTTGGTTAACCTCCGCTACAACGACTTTGATGCATCGTTACGCGATGCCAAAAATATTATGCAAGCGGGGCCTACCTCCATAGAAACCATTGATTCAAGGGTGCTTAACCTAGCGAAACAAGATCCCATATGGAATAGTGTTGCGGAATTCTTTCCAGAAGATACCAATCAGCAATTAGCAGGCATCAATTTAGTTGAATACACCGCAGACAGCAAAGAAGAACTCAAGCTCAAAATGAAGCCATTACTGGATTCACTCATTTTTGGGTCCGGCAATATCGCTTATGGCTTCAGTATCGCTTGGGACGACGACGTCAAAAAAATATGGGGAATGCGAAAGAAAGCCGTAGGCCTGTTAGGCAATACTCAAGGAGAAGCTCGTCCAGTTGCTTTTGTTGAGGATACCGCTGTACCGCCAGAAAATTTAGCAGATTTTATTCAAGAATTTCGCGCACTACTGGATGCTCATCAACTGGAATACGGCATGTTTGGTCATGTCGATGCTGGTGTATTACATGTCCGCCCTATTCTTGATATGAAACAGCCAGAAGACGAAAAAATGGTTAGAAAAATTACTGACCAAGTCGTTGAATTAACTCACAAGTACGGTGGTTTACTCTGGGGGGAACATGGTAAAGGCGTGCGCTCGGAATATGCACCTAAATTTTTTGGAGCGCTTTATCCCTTATTACAAGAAATTAAAAAAACCTTTGACCCGCATTACCAACTCAACCCCGGAAAAATTGCGACACCTAATGCCACTATCCCTTTCCTGAAAATTGATGAAGTGCCTACTCGCGGCCAACATGATAAAAAAATTTCTATAGAAACCTGGAGAGACTATAAAGAAGGTGTTTTTTGTAATGGTAATGGCGCCTGCCATAACTGGGACCCAAGTGATGCCATGTGCCCGTCCTGGAAAGGAACACGTTTACGTACGCATACACCCAAAGGTCGTGCATCCTTAATTCGCGAATGGTTGTTACAATTAAATCAGTATGATACCGATGCCGTTAGCGAAACCAAAAAGATACAAGAACGAACAGCGCTGAGTGAATTCGTCCTTTTTCCTAAAAAGGCATTTAACAGCATTAAAAAGTCACAAGGAGATTATGACTTCTCTCACGAAGTGCATGAGTCAATGATGGGCTGCCTCGCTTGTAAATCTTGCACCGGTTCCTGTCCCATTAAAGTCGATGTACCCGAATTTCGTTCTAAATTTTTAGAGTTGTATTACAGCCGTTACTTACGGCCATTGAAAGATCGCTTTGTGGCTTCACTGGAAACCTTGTTACCTATCGTGACTCATATCCCAGGTATTTATAATTTTTTTATGGGCTCACGCATCGTTAAGTTTTTACTAACCAAAACAATTGGGCTCAGCGATAGTCCATTGTTAAGTACTATATATCTTGACCATGAACTCAAACAACGCAAAATTGAATACGCCACCACCAAAGTAATAGATACACTCAGCGCTAACGATAAACAACGTTCTGTTATTATTGTGCAGGATGCTTTTACACGTTTTTTCGAAACACAATTAGTTGTTGATACTATAGATCTATTATTAAAACTCGGATTTAAACCACTGGTAGCGCCTTATAGCAAAAATGGTAAACCACTACATGTGCACGGCTTTAGAAAGAAATTTACCAACATTGCTAAAAAAACCAGTCAAAAGCTTAATCAACTGGCAAGCACAGGAATTCCTTTAATCGGTATTGAGCCCTCGATGACATTAACTTATCGCGGTGAATATACCAAAGTACTAGGCGATGAGGCGCCAGATGTTTTACTCATTCAAGAATGGTTAGCAAAACAGAGCCTAACTAAAATATTTGAAGGCCAAACTAAACAGTTTTACCTACTCGCTCATTGTACCGAAAAAACAAATGCGACTTCTTCTATAAACGATTGGAAAAACATTTTTGATAAACTCGGGGCCTCTTTAGAGAATATCAATGTAGGCTGTTGTGGAATGGCAGGCACTTATGGCCATGAAGCTAATAATGTGGAAACCTCTAAGAAAATATACTCACTTTCTTGGGAACAAGTCATCAACGATCCAAGGTTCGACGGAAAACTGGTTGCATCAGGGTTTTCTTGCCGTAGTCAAGTTAAACGCATTGACGGAAAAGTCATTCCAAACCCACTTCAGGTTTTGGTGCGATAAAAAAGTGACTTTGTTCAATCGCTCAAAGGCAACATATCTATTGCAGCAGAGTAGATCTCATGTACTCTCTTCGGGTCACCATAGGCTTTTTCAATAACAGCCAATCCCCTTGATAATGCAACCAGATACCGTGCAACAACTTGGCTGTCGCCCTTAAACTCCCCTTTTTTTTGGGCCTCCATAAGACGCTGGTAAAGTGTTGTTTCGATGGCATCCAATAATTTAATAAGTTGTTGTTTGATTTCTTTATCACTATGACAAATCTCCATAACCGCCCGGGTGCTCAAGCAGCCACTGTTGTCTGGACTTTGACTCAAGCGAAGCATCAGAAAATCAAAAAAAGAAACCAGTGCAGATTTTAAGGAAGGCTCTTGCAAACTGGTTTCGATGGCATTTAATAACCGTTGGCTGTATTGCTCAAATGCTTTCGTAAATAGAGCCGATTTATTTTGATAAGCATTATAAAGACTACCTCGTTGAACACCGGTTGCCTTGGCAAGGTCTAGCATCGATGTTCCCTGATACCCTTGCTTCCAAAACACCAAAAGAGCATCCTTGAGGAGCTGTTCTTCACAAAATTGTCTTGTTCCCGCCATAGTCTCTCATCTGTCATGCATTCGAATAAATTATTTTAGCTTATTCTTGACACCACTGTCATTTTTGACATAATTGTCAAAAATAAACCTTGCCGGAGATTTCTATGATCGATTTATATTATTGGACAACACCTAATGGCCACAAAATTACTATTTTTTTAGAAGAAGCCGGAATTCCCTACGCTATTCACCCTATCAACATCAACCAGGGAGAGCAGTTTCAACCCCATTTTTTATCGATTAGCCCAAACAATAAAATTCCTGCCATAGTTGATGATTCTCCAACGATCGGTAGCGAAGCATTGGCACTATTTGAATCTGGGGCGATTTTAGAATATCTAGCAGATAAGACCGGTTTATTTTTACCAAGAGTGGGAACTGAGCGTTATCAAGTCTTACAGTGGTTGTATTGGCAGATGGGCGGTTTAGGACCCATGGCAGGACAAAATCACCACTTTTCTCGTTATGCGCCAGAAAAAGTTCCTTACGCTATTGAGCGCTACGTTAATGAGACTAATCGACTATACGGTGTTTTAAATAAACAATTAGCCGAGAAGGATTATATTGTTGGCGATTATAGTATCGCCGATATGGCCTGTTTTCCCTGGATAAAACCTTATGAACAACAAGGACAAAATTTGAATGATTTCCCCTATTTACAAACGTGGTTTCAGCGTATGTCTGAGCGACCCGCAGTTAAAAAAGCCTATGCCGTTGCTGAGACGGTTAACACACAACCTGTGGTCACAGAAGAAGGAAAAAAAATACTCTTCGGCCAACGTGCGAATTCATAGATGAGGATTAAATGATGACAATAAAATTATTTGAATTAACAGGTGCCAAAGCAAATCAACGCTTTAGCCCTCATTGTTGGAAAGCACATTTGGCATTGATTCATAAAGGCTTATCTTTTGACTCTATACCAGTGCGTTATCATGAAATTGAAACCACCCTAGCATTTGCAAATTATCATTTATTACCCGTATTATCAGATGCTGAGCAGGTAGTAACGGACTCTTGGAATATCGCTTGTTACCTTGAGGAAAAATATGCCTCACAACCAAGCTTATTTAAAAGCGAAGCAGGTAAAGCATTAGCCCAATCGATTAATCATTGGTGTAATACACAACTAGCACAACACATCCGTCCAATAATATTATTATCGATTTACAACATCATCGATGAAAACGATAAAGAATATTTTCGTAAAAATCGTGAAGAGAAAATTGGGATGTCTTTAGAAGCTTTTTCTGAAAAAGCAGAATCAGCGATCACCTCATTAAACAATGAGCTAGAATCAATAGAAGAGATAATATCAATTCAACCCTATATTGGCGGCGATGAACCAAGCTATGCCGATATCTGTTTATTCAGCACCTTATTATGGATTAGTTGTGTGACTGATATTGAATTTCTAAAGCAAAGACGGGTTGTTTTTGAATGGTATAAACGTATGTTAGCTAAATACCCGGCTGTAAATACCGCTATAAAAATACTACCGTAAAAAATATCTCTCGTTCCCATGCTCCCGCGTGGGAACGAGTACATAAATACACTCTAGATACCCTACATCCTTTCCAAATATTTAACTAAACCCACTCCTAGACCCGCTATCTTTTCTTGTAAAGCATCATCATTTAACGAACCATCTTCATTAAAAACTTTATAGGCATTACCAACCGCCTGCTGTTCAGGTAAAACCACCATCCCTAAATTACCTAACAACATTCTCAAAAACACCAAGCCTCGCATACCTCCCAGTGCACCAGGGGATGTGGACATGATAACCACATGCTTCCCACGATAAGCTGCTAGCGGCGGTTCGTTTTCACTGCTAGCTCGTGAAGCCCAGTCGATTACATTTTTAAGCAAGGGACTAAATGCACTGTTATATTCAGGCGATGAAATCAGTATCGCATCATGCTCTATCAATAACTGTTTAAAAGCCAAAGCTGTCTCAGGTATGCCCTGCTCTTTTTCTAAATCTTCATTGAATAATGGCATTGGGTAATCAGCGAGATCAATTAAGGTTACCTCAGCCCCCGCTTGGCTAGCACCTTCTGCAGCAATAGCCACTAGCTTTTTATTAAACGAGTCTTTTCTGGCACTACCAGCAAACGCTAATATTTTTTTCATAATCACCCCATGGATATTATGCGTGTTAAGCACTTTAATTATAAGTTGGGTCTTAACGCTATTTTTACAATCGAAAAGTCCCCCTCGCAATAGCGTAATAGGTGCCCTTCCACTTGATTAAACGTTATATTTTCCACCCAACGGTCCTGGCACACTGCAGCCAATTCAATGGCTTTAGCAAATTGCTTGCTAGAATACACGAAAGAACCCATCAGTATTTTTTGCTGTCGAATAACTGCTGATACATTGATGGTCGTTTCAGGAGTTTCAAAACCTAAGAAAATACATTTGCCTCCCTTTTTCGTCGCATTGATTGCCTGTGTTCTCGATACTTCAGACCCTACCGTATCAAAAACAACATCATAACTACGCGTCAATATTTTCTGTGTCTGTGTTGCACCTAAAGCATGTGCAGCAGTTCTACGTTGCATGGATAACTCAGCAACTTCAA
The DNA here is from genome assembly GCA_050298695.1 of Cellvibrionaceae bacterium. Classification (GTDB taxonomy): domain Bacteria; phylum Pseudomonadota; class Gammaproteobacteria; order Pseudomonadales; family Cellvibrionaceae; genus CANLBN01. The sequence continues at coordinate 952 of JBNKUQ010000075.1, read as the reverse complement.
TATATTCACAACCCGCAGACTCAGCACAGGCAACAACGCCTAACCCTAAACTACCGCTCCCTATAACCGCGATTGAATTGGATTGATTCGCACCCGATATTTCCCACGCATTGATCGCATTTGCAAATGGCTCTATAAATACCGATTGCTCCCAAGACAAACTATCAGGTATTGAGAATAATTGTGACTCGGACACTTCCACTTTTTGAGCAAAACCACCATGCCGTTGAACACCAATCAGTGACCACTCATCACAGAGCTGTTCTTGATCATTAAGGCAATATTCACAATCGCCACATCCACTCAGAGGATATACGGCAACTCGTCGTCCTTCGGATGTCATTCCAGAAAAACCATGCCCCATTGCACTGGGTAAAGGACGAATACCAGGATTATTAAAACCTAAATACTCACTTCCACCGATACCGACGGCTTCAACGGTAATCACCTTAGAGCCTGACTGACTCTTCGGTTCATCAAGGTCACGTAAATGTAAACTTCTTTTTCCCTCTAGTAATAAGACTTTCAAACCAATCTCCCCACATATAGCAAAAAGCGCTGGATTAATGATCCATAACCCAATGCAGCCGACACATTACATCGTCTTTATTAAAATTTAGTGATTGGCACAACCATAAATCACCAACAGCAACCATTTTATCACCAAGATATAACAATGGAACTCGGTCTCTCAACCAGGTTTCCAGTGAATATTCTTGCAGTAATTTTTTAACCGTTTGCGACGCACTGCGATTAACAGGTGTGCAGCGCTCTCCTCCTTGTCGCCACTGTACGGTAATTTTTTGATTGAATAATTTTTTCCTTTCCATAACAATATGATCTATTATAAGACTTAAATGCTTCACAAGAGATTATGAATCAGGGCAGAAAATTACTCACAGAGAACAGCAAGAGCAATAAGTACTGCTGTTGCAAAACGAATTTGAGGATG
>JBNKUQ010000074.1:12448-15830 GCA_050298695.1 Cellvibrionaceae bacterium | reverse complement strand
AGAGCACTAGGTGCCCTTGACGGATGGCACTTTCGAGGTGGTCTTCTCGGTTAGCGGCGGTAATCGGGCTACTGTGCGCATACCAACTGTTTTTAAAGGGATCTTTAGTGCTATGGCCTGTCAATAGTACCGTCAAGGCTTCACGCTGCTGAGTGTTTAGTTGTCTCGCGATGCTCCTAAACTGTGCGAGTGCTGCAAAGGAACCCACTCGCTGACTAATGGATTTAAGGACCAGAGGAAGTTGGTAGTTGCTGCGGGTAATGAGCAGGCAGTGTTTTCTATCGACAAAGCCAACCATTTGTTGGCGGAGGCTATAAGGGAGATCGAGTAGTCGGACTAGCATAATTAGATCCTTGTTGTGTTACATCCTGAGTCCTTTGATAAGAAAGCCATTTCACCTCCATGCAAAGGGCTCGTACTCACTCTGTTAGAGTAGATGTGCTGTTTTTTACAGAGCACTGATTTTACAGCTTTTTAATCTGTGTGACAGCCTTTTAAAATAATTTAAGGATTATCCGGCGCGCGCGGCTTACTGTCAAAATCACTTATGTTTTTTGTGATTCATTACTCATTTTTTGTCGCATTTAGAGCTGAGGTAGTATAAAACCAGCTTTTTACTCAAGGACTCTCCGAACATATTTGGACACTAGACCATTATCTCAGGGCCACCAAAAATAGCGCTATCGGGCGCCTTTACGCTGGAGGGGGATTTATCAGGATAATCCAAGTGATTCAACACAGCCTGTATAACAGCAATACGCGCTCGCTTTTTATCATCTGAACGTACAATATTCCAAGGGGAAGTATGGGTGTGGGAACGCTCAAACATTTCGGTAATAGCTTGGGTATATTCATCCCATTTACTCAAACCATTAATATCAATGGCAGATAGCTTCCAATGTTTGAGTACATCTTGTTCACGATCGAGAAAACGCTTGAGCTGCTCCGCACGGCCTACATTCAACCAAATTTTCATTAGAATAATTTTTTCATTGACCAGCATATTTTCAAATTCTGTGACTTGCTGAAAAAAATCTTCTCTCTGCTGCTCACTGCAAAAACCAAAAACTTTTTCAACAACCGCACGGTTGTACCAGGAGCGATCGAAAATAACCATTTCACCGGCACTGGGTAAGTGCTGAATATAACGCTGAAAATACCATTGTGTTTGTTCGACATTGGAGGGTTTGGATAAAGCAACGACCCGCGCACAACGGGGGTTTAGGTTTTCGCACAAACGCTTGATGGTTCCACCCTTCCCTGCAGCGTCGCGCCCCTCAAAAACAATGGCTATACGCTGCCGTGTACTCACAACCCAGGACTGCATTTTTGCCAACTCAATTTGTAACTCATCGTAAAGAGGTTGATAACGTTTGTTGCTAAGTTTTTGCGGGTAAGGATAGCTGGGATTCGCAATGGTTTTTTTATCGCTATCATTGATCAATGCTTTGATTTCAGGCGGCGCTTCTTTTTTATAAAAATTACTGATTGCACCATCAAATGGTTTGCTAAACGATGAAGACATGCTTAAACCTCTATGTCATTTTCAGGCCAAATAAAACCGATGGGACGGCGCTCTTTTTCCTCGACAATTTTTTGTCCGTAACACAGTATTTGCACGGTAGATTGATGCGCTAAAAGCGAGCAAGGTCCACCGTTTAACATGCCTTCTATACGAATGCCATGGAAGCTCACTTGGGAGAGAGAGTGCACATTAATTTGTATTCCCCCGTGAATAACCGCCAAAATGGCGGGAGTAAAGTCATCTGGTAACTCTTCTTTCCACATCATGGCTTCTTCTGCGATGGCTTGCATAAAAGCAGAGGCACTGCGGTATTCATTGAGTTGCTCTGGCGCAATAGAGGAAATAGCCTGGGATAAATGGGCTACTCGCTTAGAGGGAAAAGAAAAGTTCGGGACTTTGGGTATAAGTTGGGTGTCTTTTTCCATAGCTATCAACACATGTTATTTATCAAACGCCCAGTCTAACCCGAAACGAAGCAAACCTACTAATAAACCTACCCATACTAAAAAGTCACTTTAAAAAAATACACCGAGGTAACAGAGGTTTATTTATTGCTCTCTGTGTCATTCCTGCGAAGGCGGGAATCCAGGAGTTAATGTATATGTTTTAGTCTAGATTCCCGCCTTCGCGGGAATGACGCTGAGAGCTTAACTCCTCCATGGCTTTAGACTTTTTAAGCGTAACGTAGTACTACATTTTCCATACCAAAGTTATCTCGCAATAGCGACATAACTTCGTCGACAGGTTGTATGCGCCAGGGTGGCGGTAGTTTTAATAAGGCTTCAGCATCCACGCGATGATAGTGAATCAATACATCGCAACCGCGTTTTTCGCTATCACTGGCAATGCGATAAGGCTCTACTATACGCAAAAGCTGTTGTTGCGAGTCGGTTTTTAAGGCTTTGCTGTGCCAATTAATAATAATGGCTTTAAGCTCATCGCGACGGGCATCTTCTAAAGCAACGACATTGTCGGCTCGCATTTTTAAACCGCCACTGTAGTCGTCCTGGCTTACCTGCCCTTCCACAATCAGTAACGCGTCTTTTATTAACTTGTCTCGATGCTGGTTATAAGTATCGGCAAAAACAGCCACTTCAATACGACCTGAGCGATCATCTAGAGTAATAAAGCCCATAGTGTCACCGCGTTTGGTTTTCATCACGCGCATGGCAACGACTAGCCCCGCAATTTTGCGCGATTTTTTATCCGCTGTTAAATCGGCAATGCGGGAAGAAACCAAATGTTTCACTTCTTGATCGTATTCATCAATGGGGTGACCCGTTAAATAAAGCCCTAAGGTTTCGTTTTCGCCATCTAAACGCTCTTTCATTTTCCAACGGCGAACGCGGAAAAAATCTTGGTAAACATCAGCGCTGTCGTCACTGCCATTCGCACCCGGCAATACATCGCCAAATAAATCACTCATGCCCGCATTTTGATTCGCTTGTTTTTGTTCTGCGGATTTAACGGCCTCGGGTAATGCCGCCATTAACATGGCTCGCGTAAAGTCTAAATCCAAGCCGGCCTCATTCCCACTATTCGCCGTGCGCTTAGCTGGAGCGGCCAATGTAATTTGTGGGCCAATGGTATCGAAAGCGCCACTGCGGACTAAGGCTTCGAGGGCACGCTTGTTGACTTTTCTGGAATCGACTCGAGAGCAAAAGTCGAAGAGATCGGTAAAAGGGCCTTGCTTACGCGCAGCGATGATATTATCGACCGGGCCTTCACCTAAACCTTTAATGGCGCCCAAACCATAAATAATATTGCCTTCCGCATCTACCGTAAATTGATACTCACCCTTATTAACATCCGGTGGCAAGAGGTTTAGTTTCATGGAGCGGCATTCTTCGACGAAGG
>JBNKUQ010000074.1:0-12438 GCA_050298695.1 Cellvibrionaceae bacterium | reverse complement strand
ATCCGTGTTCCCCGCATCAAGGGTCATGGACGCAGCCATGAACTCAACCGGATAGTTCGCTTTAAGCCATGCGGTTTGATAGGAAACCACCGCATAGGCCGCCGAGTGGGATTTGTTAAAACCGTAACCCGCAAACTTTTCTACCAAGTCGAAAATTTTAATCGCTAGCTCTGGGTCAACGCCCTGTGCTTTTGCACCGCTTTCAAATACCTCGCGCTGCTTAGCCATTTCTTCTGGTTTTTTCTTACCCATGGCGCGCCGCAATAAGTCAGCGCCGCCCAGAGTATAACCCGCTAATTCCTGAGCGATTTGCATGACTTGTTCTTGGTAAACAATAACGCCGTAGGTGGGTTCAAGAATGGGTTTTAATTTTTCGTGTTGGTATTTAGCATCGGGATAAGCGACTTGTGCGCGACCATGTTTACGATTAATAAAATCATCCACCATGCCGGACTGTAGTGGTCCAGGTCGGAACAGGGCAACGAGTGCGGTCATGTCTTCGATATTATCGGGCTGTAAGCGCTTGATCAGGTCTTTCATACCACGGGATTCCAACTGGAAAACCGCCGTTGTCTCGGCAGTTTTCAGCATGTTGTAAGTGGCTTGATCGTTGAGGTCGATATGTGCAATATCCAGCAGCGCCTCACCTTGTTGCTGGCGCTGGCGGTTAATCATCGCCACCGCCCAATCAATAATGGTTAAGGTGCGTAGCCCCAAAAAGTCAAACTTAACGAGACCTGCGGACTCTACGTCGTTTTTATCGTATTGTGTCACCAGACCTTTACCGCTTTCATCACAAAAGAGCGGTGAAAAATCCGTGAGTTTTGTCGGTGCAATTACAACACCACCGGCATGTTTACCGACGTTACGGGTCACCCCTTCTAAACGCAAAGACGTATCCCAAATTTCTTGCGCATCACCATCGTTAGCTAAAAACTCACGCAAAACTTCTTCTTGCTCGTAGGCTTTTTCCAACGTCATGCCGACATCCATCGGAATCATTTTTGAAAGCTTATCCGCCAGGCCATAGGATTTTCCCTGCACCCGCGCAACATCGCGCACCACCGCTTTCGCCGCCATGGTACCGAAGGTAATAATTTGGGAAACGGCATCGCGACCATAAGTTTCTGCTACGTAGTTAATCACCTGATCGCGATTGTCCATGCAAAAATCGATATCAAAGTCAGGCATTGAGACCCGCTCAGGATTGAGAAAGCGCTCGAAAAGTAAGTCGTATTCCAAGGGATCGAGGTCGGTAATTTTTTGTGAGTAAGCCACCAATGAACCCGCACCCGAACCTCGACCTGGCCCCACCGCAATATTGTGTTCTTTGGCCCATTGAATAAAGTCCATCACAATTAAAAAATAACCCGGAAAACCCATTTGCATAATGATGTTGAGTTCATACTGCAAACGTTCGATATATTCGTTAAAAGCTTTTTCGTATTCAGGGGTATTTTTTTCTAGCTTTTGATTCGCAAAAATAATGGCTAGCCGCTCATACAAACCTTCGTAGGATATTTTCTGAAAGAACACATTGGTTTGTAGCATCTCGGCATATTCTGGCGTGTCAGTTTTGCCTTGCCACTTATCCTGCATGGCGGTGTGCGCATAATCTTCTAAGGTGGCGTAGGGAATGTGTTGCTCAAAAAACGGATCGTTTTTAAAGTTATCGGGAATGGGATAGTCCGGTAAATAATACTTGCCGAGTTCGATGTCGACATTACAGCGTTTGGCGATTTCAACAGTGTTGAGCAGGGCCTCGGGAATATCACTGAACAGCTCGGCCATTTCTTCTGGCGTGCGCAAGTATTGTTGTTCACTATAACGACGCTCACGGCGGGGGTCGTCTAGTGTGCGGCCTTCGCCAATACACACCCGCGCTTCATGAACTTCAAATTCTTCCGCTTCCAAAAAGCGGACATCATTCGTTGCAACAACGGGAACTTGCTCTGCTGCGGCCAACTCAACGGCAGCATGCAAATAACGCTCTTCGTTTTCGCGACCGGTGCGCTGTAGTTCGATGTAAAAACGGTTTGGAAAATCCTGCTGCCAACCTTTGAATAATTCCAGCGCTTCTTTTGGGTGACCATTTAACAGTGCTTGGCCAATATCACCATGGCGTGCTCCAGAGAGTGCAATCACCCCATCGCTGAATTCCCGAATCCATTGCCGACGCAAATAAGGTACGCCGTGGTACTGCCCTTCCTGAAAGCCTTTGGAAATAAGTTTAATGATATTGAGATAGCCCGTATGGTTCATCGCCAGTAGGCTGATCAGGGAGTTTTTTGCGTCCTCACCTTGTTCACGAACCCAAAAATCCGCCCCGATAATCGGCTTAATACCAGCGGCCTGCGCCGCAGTATAAAATTTAATCAGCCCATAGAAGTTACACTGGTCCGTAACAGCAATTGCGGGCATTCCGGCCGCAGCGACCGCAGGCATCAGCTTCTTGATACGGATGGTGCTGTCTATCAGGGAGAATTCGGTATGTATGCGCAGATGAACAAAATCGGAAGTCATAATCGAGCCAGTTATTATTGGCCGACCATTTTAACCTAGATTGAGTACTGGGAAAGGGGGAATTAGTGGGTTCTTTTGTGTACGGTATGCATTCCCACGCAGAGCGTGGGAATGCATACGAAGTCACCATAGCTTACACACCTGCAACAACCCTTCACTACCCAAATAATCCCGAGCGCTAGAATATCGCCAATGCTCAGCCAAATCGACATAACCACGTTTAACCGGATTCTGATGAATGTAATCTACTTTTTGCCGCATCATCACGTCACTCTGAATACACTCCGGGTGACCCCCTTCTTGCCAAAACTGATACTGCCTATCGCCTTTGTGTGCTTTTTTGTAAAACGCTAATTGATCTAAAATTGTTTTAACATTGTGTTTTTGCAAGTGAGCTAATAACTGTTTTGCGGTAAACGATTTTAAGCGTGCAATATCTCTGTCTAATTGTTGGCTTTGCGCAATTAAATGCAGATGATTTTCGAGAATGACATAGCTGTAAACGCTTAACCCTTCTTTGATTAAATAGCGCAAGGAATCAAGAACAATCTCTACTGTTTCAGGACGGGTGAAGACGGGTATCCAGTGTAGAACCGTTAGCGTCATAAAGTGTGGGGCATCTGTTTGAGTAAAGGTGTAACGGCTTCTGCCCATTGGTTTTCCTTCCATGTGTATGCATTCCCACGCGGAGCGTGGGAACGAGAAGACTCGGAGCGTGGGAACAAGTTTTTGTGGTGTGGTGACGAGTTTTTTCACCCGTGGAACGGGTTATTCGCCTTTACACAAAAGTTTAAATGGATAAATAAGCTGCCCGAAAAAAGAACGGGGTAAAGGTTTGGTGGTTCCGTATTTTTCTGGCCAATGCTCTGTCGGCATGTGATAAGTGCCAAAAAGGCGATCATACAAGGGTAAATGCACCGCGTAATTAGTATCGATTGCTGGCTGGTCGGAGCTGTGATGCCAATGATGATATTGAGGAGTGACGATAAGATATTTTAGTGGTCCCCAGGGGATACCTAAATTTGAGTGGACAATCACCGCTTGTAATGCAGCAAAGGTAACATAAATATCTAACGCGGCTTTATCTGGCCCAAATAGATAAAGTGGCACCATGGCCACTGAACGATCAACAATGGTTTGCACGACATGATTACGTGAACCCGCTAACCAATCCATATGCTCTACAGAATGATGAACCGCATGAAAGCCCCACAGTTTAGGTACTTCGTGGAAACAGCGATGCGACCAATATAAAACAAAGTCGGCACACAGTATTAACAGAATCACTTGAACAGGAATGGGCAAGGCTTGCAATGCCTGCTGTAAGTCATAACTGACCGCCCATCCAAAAACCGTGGCAACAAAGTAATTACCAATAAGTAATAAAACCGCAATCAGTAAATGATTGAAACAGAAGTACCATAAATCCAGTTTCCATTCTGGACGCAATATGGCTTGCTCTTTATATTTTGGAAATATTTTTTCCAAAAAAGTGAAGATAACGACAGAAGCTAATAATGACAAGATTAGCCAGTCTAAACCTAGTGAAAAGCCACTGGCCTCTACCTCAGTCACAGGAACTTTATACCCACCCATCAAGATGGCAATTCCCGCTAGCGTAGCACCAATCGCACCAAGACGCCGTTTTTTTGCCAGGCAAAAAGTGAGGAGCGCAAAGCCAAAGGCAGACCATATGACGATCATCAAAATAAGTTGCAAGACTTGCCCATCGTAAGCGGCCCTTAGATCGGCCGTTGTCAAATAGCTGGGAAATAGATAGCACAAAACGGCTAAAACACTGAGGCTACCTAGAGCTATCGCTGTATAGCCACTGATTTTGCCTTCACCAAAGCGAAACGCTTGATCCGACATATCTTCAGTAACGCGAGGTTGATATTGGTAGCACTCTTGAGAATTATTGGACTTTTTCATCACCACTCCCTGGAATTTGGACTGTTCAAAAAAAGCACTAATATAATAATGTTTGAGTAGAATGTCGACTTATATTTAACCACTTTCTATTTGTATGTAGACAAATCTCCGCTCTCGACACGCGTCGCGGTAGTTAAATATGAATGCTAGAGGTATGATGCACCCACTATAAAAATCATAAGGGGGAGCTGTATCCATGCAGAAAACATCCACCGCCACATCCACTTTACACAAGACCCTTCGCCCAGGCTCTGACCTATTAACTTTTTTAATGATTGCTATCACGGTATTTGTGGGTGCAAGTTACATTGCTTTACAGCAAAAACCCAGACCAAACCCTTACAGTAAACCTACAATCTGGGAAAACTTTTACTACCCTCAAGAGAAAAATGCATTTATGCGGCTGCCAGTCATAACGGGTGATTTAAACGATATTTTTGTGTCGGCAACAGGAAAAAAGGTTTGGGCAGTGGGTAATAATGGATTAATTATTTATAGTGAGGATCAAGGTAACAACTGGCAACAACAAACCTTCCCAGGCCTGCTCTCAAATACATCTCTCAAGCAAAATAATCCTCGTACACAGCTGTTTAATTTACCCCAGGAAATTACTTTCAGTTTATTTTCTGCTGCATATGCGGAAAAGATAGATGACACAAGGCCATCCACTGCACAGAATGCAAATAGCACAACCGAATCCGAAGAAGCAAAAATAGAACGAGAACTTAGAGAAAGCTTTTTTGACCAAGCGCAGGAAGAAGAGCCGCCTATACAAGAAGAGGAAGCAGCGACAAGAGTACCAACACAAGAAATTGTGAGCCCGCTACCTCAACCTAATCTTAATCATATTTATTTTATAAATGATGAGACGGGATTTATTGTAGGTAATCGAGGCACTTTATTAAAAACGGATAATGGTGGCAAAAACTGGCAAGTAGTTAACACACAAACAACCAATGATCTCAATAGTATTATTGAAAGCAACAATGGCACAAGTATTTGGGCAGTGGGTAATCGCGGTATTATTCTTAATAGCCAAGATGGTGGCCTTACATGGGATATCAACTTTCCAGAAAGTAGCCGAAGAATTTTTGAAAATTTAAACGATATTACATTTTCAAATAATGGACAGCTCGCATGGATTGTCGGTGAAAATGGTGTTATTTGGCACAGTAAAAACGGTGGCCAAAATTGGCAGAGACAAGAAAGTGGAACCAATATTAAGCTCAATGCTATTACTATGAGTTCCGATGAACGCGGGTGGATAGTTGGTAATAATGGCTATATTTTATCGAGTAAGGATAGCGGTAATACGTGGCAGCCTCAAATTAGCGGAACGAATGTACCACTCAAAGGTATTGTTTTTTCTAGCAATGAAAAAGAAGGTTGGATCAGTGGTGGTTCTATTGAGAAAGGTTTAGTGATTCACACGAACAACGCAGGTATTAGCTGGCAACCTCAAGAAATAAATTCGGGTCAGTTATCTGCTATTGCCCTAGACAGGCAAAAACTTTGGGTAGTTGGCAATAGTGGCAGCATTTTATCATCCGATCAAAATTCTTTTGTATGGTATACGCACACTAGCGGTCGCGCTCAATACCTGAGCAATGTTATTTTTAGCGATAATGGACACGCCTGGGCAGTTGGCGGTGACGGTTTATTATTATCTAGCAAAAATTCAGGAAAGGATTGGGAAGCGCAAATCATTGATAGTGCTGCAGCACTATGGTCTATTCACTTTTCAAAAGATGGAAAGCTAGGAAAAATATATGGAAGACATCTGCTTTCAAATAAAAATGGAGTGCTTTTAACCAGTGAGGATGGAGGAAATCGTTGGGAGTCATCTAATACGGACACTCATGTTTTTTACGACCTATTTTTCGCTAACGATGGTTTGCAAGGTTGGGGCGTTGGTTATAACGGTATTATCGCTTCGACCGCTGACGGTGGAAAAACCTGGAGTCCGGAACAAAGATTATCGAGTAGCCCTTATGATTTTTATGCGATCAACTTTGTAGATAAAGGGCAAAAAGGTTGGATTAGTGGCAGTGAGGGTAGCATTTTTTCTACACAAAATAATGGCACTCAATGGTTGCAACAAGAAAGCCAAACGGAAAATAATTTACATGACATTCGCTTTACCGAAGATGCTCTACAAGGCTGGGTTGTAGGCGATAACGGCACTATTATAAAAAGTACCGATGGGGGTAAACGTTGGCAAGCACAACAAAGTGATAGCTCCGCCAGTCTACGTGCCATTAATATTACAGCCAATAATATTTGGGTTAGTGGTGATAATGGTACCCTGCTGAACAGTGTAGATGGTGGCAATCATTGGCAGCAAAACACAATCAACACTCGAGCCTTGTTACGCGCCATTAGTTTTTCAAACAGCCAACGACAACAAGGCATTGTTGTTGGTAATCAAAATACCATTCTTTACACGCACGACGGTGGAACCAATTGGCAACGGCCACAATATGCGCGCACCCCTGCCCTATGGTACTGGTTGTTATGTGCTGGTTTATTAATGATGGCCATTTGGTTGGCCACAAAAAAACCAGTGGCAAGTTCGCAACCACAAGAAACCGTTGCAGACCTACTTGCTTCCGACAAACCTTTAGAACCCGGAGACCCAGATCCATTAAACTTTAACGCAATTGCATTAGGCTTATCGCGATTTATGCGCAATCCTGCAACTGAACCTCCTCTTACTGTTGCGATTACAGGGCCGTGGGGTTCTGGCAAAAGTTCAATGATGAATCTTCTCTATCACGATTTAAAACAATACGGTTTTACTCCGGTTTGGTTTAATGCGTGGCATCATCAAAAAGGAGAACAACTACTCGCCTCACTCTATGCCAATATAAAAGAGCAAGCGATTCCTAGTTGGTTTAAATGTTATAAGCTAATCCCTGTTGGCCTGATATTTCGTCTCAATTTATTATCTAAACGCATTCGGAACCATTGGTTAATTACCCTTGTTTCCATCACACTCAGCATATTGATTATTCAGTTTATGCTACAAACAGGATTTAGCTGGAGTGATTTATCCCCTCAAAAATTACTTAATGATTTTTTAGGAAAAGCCAATGGCAGCTTAGAAAATTTATTGATTTTAATACTCGGCGGTCCTATTGCGATATTGATTCGCGCTTTACAGGCCTTTGGTATAAGTCCCGAAAAACTGATGACAAATCGCAGTGACGGCAAGCAAAATACCAGCAAAGTTGACCCCAGTGCTCGTCAAGCCTTTGCCAAAGAATTTCAACTCGTTTCCAGTTGTCTTGATACAGGACGCATGGTTATTTTTATTGATGACCTTGACCGCTGTAGCAAAGAAAATGTGGTAGACATTTTGGAAGCAATGAATTTTTTATCCGTATCCGGAAATTGTTATATTGTTGTGGGTATGGATGAAACCTGGGTAAAAGTGTGTATCGAAAAGCAATTCCCTGATATGGCGGCCAAAAGTTATCAGACAGAAAATAGCACTAGTCAAAAGGGCTTTGCGGACCACTACCTGGAAAAAATGATTAATATTCCCGTATCGATACCTACACTCAACCAAGAAGATACTATGGAATTACTGCTGCCAAATAAAAAAGTTAATAATGCCTCACCATTCAGCGAATGTTGCAAAGGTATTTCACGTTTTGTGCAACGCTATCGCGCCATTGTTTATCTTACCTTGTTTACTGCTGCGACAGCTTTAATCACCACACTCATTCCTAAGAATTTGTTTTTGGAGCCATCAGAGAAAACAACGCCTCTCCAGACCTTAGTCACCTGGGAAAATGTGACGATTGAAGATATTACTGTGAAGGATAATCTACCGAACCTACATATTCGCACTGAAAGTTTTCAACAGCCTGGTTTATTTGATACGGACGCTAAACAAAAAAAATGGGACTTAGTATTAGAAGGACAAGCGGAGCAACTTAAATCTGGAATAAAAATCGCTAGCCTTGGAGAAGGGAAAAATAAAGCTAACTTAATATTAAAGGAAAAATCCAACACGGTTAATACTCAACAGAAACAAGAATTAAGATATCAATCAAGGTCTGCACCAGTAGAAAAGGATAATATGACCCAGTCTGAATTTTTTAATGGTAGCCAGGACAATGACAACTATGACTATTGGTTACCTGTTGTTAGCTTTTTGATTTTATTATTTGGATTAATTATTTATAGCTTAAAGACACCGAATCGTTTTGTTGAAGACTCACCACAATTCAAAAGAGCACTAGAAATATGGCACCCATGGATCAGTATTCAGCGCAATACTCCTCGAGCGATTAAGCGCTATTTAAACTTTGTACGTTATCTAGCGATGCGATACAAAAATTCAGAGCCTGAGAAATCGTTTATAGAGCAAATTAAAACGCAATTAAGTAACAAACAAGCGATAGCGGCTGATACTACAACAGCCATTAATGAACAAAATATAGTAGCCCTTAGCTCTATTTATGCCATAGAACCACAATGGTTACGAGACATGAGCAAACGCGCCAAATTAAAGTCAGGATTGATTAGAGAAATGTTAGAAGAAAAATATGGAAAGTCGAAAAAAATTGTCGACAGTGAAGGGATGAGTGAATTAATAAATTTGCTGAGCCAATCTATTAAAGAACATCAGAAAGTATTTAATCATACGGAAATAGATACTTTTTCCGATGAAATCGTTGAAGAATTTTTAGAAATTCATAATGATACAAAATTTAATTGACAAGTATCATCAAAAAACACCGAGTATTCCCGCGATCGATAATTGCTCCTGCATTGATCAAAGAGTCCTACACCCTACGGAACAAAGGTGGAATCTAGAACTAACGCATCCACTATCGCACTGGATACCCGCCTACGCGGGTATGACGCAACATTCTTTTTAAGTGTCCCGGCAGAAATATACCACTAAGTAGTATACGGAATACCATAATGATATATTTGGAAGAATATGTATTAAATAAAATACGGTCTTTCCGCGATAAAGAGTATTTCTTTGGCCTTTTTCTTCCACTCTACAGGTGCTTTTTTACCTAAAACAACGGCTCCCAATACATAATAGTAGCCTTTCATTTCAATCGACAAACCATTCAATAACACATCCATATTCGGTATTTTATTACTACCTAGTTCCGCCAAAAGACGTTCGACTCTGTCAATTTCATCGCTGTAATTATCGCTGATATATTGTTTTAGCTGAGACAAATCTTTTCCTTCGCGATAAGCAAGTCCCAAGCTAGGCCATATTGTTGTACGATCTATTCCATCCATATTAGTGAGTTTATTAGCCTCATCGGAAAGACCTTTAGTCACACCATCTGATGCGGCTGCTAAACGCAATATTCGTTGTTGAGTTTCCGGGCGGCTAGCCGCTACCTTTATCGCTTGATCTAATTCGCCCTTGACTAAATGTGAATATCCAAAATAAGGGGAATTTTCATAACCCATTCCTGACTCTAAATTCACCATATTATATAAATAGGACGAATGCTGTACGAATTCATCAATATTCGCGCTGGATGATTGGCTAACTCGCTTAACTCGCGCTATGGTATCCGCCGACATACTTTTAATAGCAGAGGAAGCATCAAAAGCGCGTTTTAGTTTATCGTAGCCTTTCCTCCATTGACCATTTTCTATTTCTGTATAACCAGCGGCGTAAGCAAACCAAGGATGATTTGGATAGCGTTGGTTATGTTCCAGAAAAGCCTTATCTTTTACCGCCTCATCCTCAATGCAACGAGTTGATAAATACATTAGGTCGACATTATTTGGAGCAGCAGCAAGTAATTGTTGATGTCTCGCACAAACCTCTGCTTTTTTGTCATCACCCGCGATATCCTGTTCAAAGCGCAAGGTTAAGAATTCTTGAGGATTAACGCTCAGTCGATGAGCAATAACATCGTTAACTGCTGAGGTATTACCCGAGTAATACAACCACTGAATGAAGTGATCAGACTCAGGGTGATCCCAACGTGCATGTGCGGCAACCATTTGACTTTTCATGGACTCATCTTTAACCAGGTCTAGTAGCTGTTGAGGAGCCTGCTCTCCATAAGCCGATAGAGCATCTCGGGTGCCACCGCTACCGGATATTTTAATTTGATCGGGTGGCTCAGCAAAAACATAATCCACATAAGTGGTATACCAACGTGGCGAACCTGGATAACGATCGGGTCTCTCACCGGCCGAACCGTAAACCGCTGTCCACTCAACCAATGCGGCGGCACCCGCAATATTGTAGATAGCTTTAGTGGTTGCCCGCCCTATTTCTTGGTTAAAATTTTCTATTTCTTGACCACTGTTCGTTTGACTAACAACACTGACCGTTTGATTGGCCTGTACACTAACATTAGACGATGAATAAGGGTTGACTAGAGTGGTATTGCCGCCAATCGATACTCTTACTGGAATTGATAAACCATTGTAAACCCCAACAACAGCATTACCCACAAAACCACTTAAGAAAAAGCCACCACCCAATACCGCAATAACAATAGTGCTGGCCACTAAAGTACGCATCATCGCTGGGAAAAAACCTGTCGCCGTATGAAAGCTATCCCACCAATCTAATTTGGTTTGTCTTTTACGCTCTTGACCGCTTAATAAAATTCGATAGCTTCCTGTTAACTTAGACGGTTTAGGGGCCGCCTCAATTGTCTCGTCACTCATAAAATGGTCAGAGACTTTCTTTTCAGACTTCAGCAATTCCTCTAAGGCTAAATTTCTTACTGCGGATAGACAATTAATAACACTGTATATCCAATTATCGATAACGTTCATCCATTCGTTGATATTATTTTTATCTGCTGGTGGCAAATTAAACTCACCCAACATTTTTTCCCAACTTTCAACACCGAGCTCGGAAAGAAATTTCTGTTCTAGCTCTAATGAACTTGCTTGAGAGAAAACCGTATAGAGTTCGCCATGCACCTCATCGGTCACCTTGAGCAAACGTTTAAGCTCTTTTGAGCTGACTCGGTTATCCGCTAATATAACCGCAACCACATTACTCATATATCCCTGTAAATCATGAAGATTATCCCTTGTATGCTCTGTATAATGCAGCAGCAACAATAAACTTTTCAGATAAGCATCCCAACCATTACCCAGTTGCTTTGCTGCCAATAAATGTACTGTACGACAGTTTTTATCGTGAATATTTAGTTTTTCCGTAATCTGTTTAAGCTCATTATCTAAATTTTCTAAGGCATCGGGAATTTCTCTTTTTTGCAACTCTGTGTCACGAAAACGAATAATACCGTTAGGTGGTTGCATATGCCCATCGCGAATGGCTTGTAGAAAGTATTTTTCCTCGCTGATATTTTTATAGGATTCCAAATATTCAGTAATACTGTCTGGATATAAGGCTTCTATATCTTGCTTAGCAACAGACGTTTTTGCATCATACATATTATCAATGGAGTCAAAATTGCGTACAACAGATCGCCCCAGATAAGAACCCTTGTAATGACGGTCAAAAATAATCTTGTCGTATTGCTGATCTAAACGCTGAATACTTTCTGTCGTAGAAGAGGCTTCTGCCTTTTCCGAATATTCGGATAACAAATGAGATGTCATTTGCATTTTAAGTTTTTTAGGATTTTGAAATAAATCCCAAGAAGAACGATTATCGATTTCTGCAGCAACGTAAATTTGTTTAGCATTATTTTCTCTATCGCTGTTTGCAGGATGAGTCGCCCACATTTTAGGTGGATGCGCTAATTCTGCTTTAAACAAACGGTGAGCTTCTCGGTTTGTCTTAGGTAAAACAGGCTCAAGACCATAGTCAGGATCAGCCAGCACATTTCTTAAGTGTTTAATAATACTGTCCTGTACGGCAAACAGGTCGCTTACTAACTTCCCATCATTTAACTCACTTTGAGCAAAATTTAATGCTTTGTCCCAGCCTTCATCAGCAGCTCCCAATCGATGTAAGGCATGAATAAGTGCATCACGACCTGTTAACGATACGGC
>JBNKUQ010000073.1:0-15875 GCA_050298695.1 Cellvibrionaceae bacterium | reverse complement strand
GCTGGTTAGCTCTTCAAGTTGACCGCTATCGCGATACTTGATCAAAAACTGATTGGCCGCTTTGTAGAGACTTTTATCCCCGCCTTTTGGAAAGGCCCATGCAATATTTTTACTATCAGGTAGTGTGAACGCTCGTCTAGCGCGGGGGTAAATGCTGCTATTGACCGTGTAGGCGGTTGAATCAACAATCGTAATATCGGCTTTTTTGCTGTGAACCATCTCGAGCAGATCAAGTTGCTCAAGGTCATCTACCTCTCGCCAACTGAGCTCAGGAAAACTCTCCTTCAGCGTTTGCAGCAATTCCACATGCGAACTGCGGGAGGCGACAACAATATCAAGCCCTAATAAATCATCAATTGTTTTAGGGCGAGTGCCGCCTCGGCGATAAATAATGTATTGATCAACCTGCATGTAGGGAACAGAGAATTGTAGTGATTCTTCACGGCTGTCAGTAACACTTAAACCACTAGCGGCAAATAAACCGGAGTCGCTGCCGACATTGTCTAAGAGATCTCCTAAACTGGTTTCATCTCTGATAGCTAGTTCGAGTCCGAGGTGCTCAGCAAAGGCTTCAGCTAATTCATATTCAAAGCCGGTATAGCCGAATGGGCCTTCATAGTAAGTAATGGGGCCATTGCTGGACAGTATAGGCAGGTAGCCTTTGGCTAAGGTACGTTCCAACAAGGTGGGGATGGTACTGCCAGACAATAAAAAGGGCATCATACATAGCATCAATCCGCCCAAAGTATGAAATGGGCGTTTGATAGTCTGTAGGTGTTTTGGTTTGATGTCAGTCATACTCGTACATCTACTAGGGTTTTGCTATTGGCTGCTGTAAATTTAGACAAAGTATACCTCAGCATGATCAAAATACCGACTTTTTCATCCTATTTTATGTGGCAATGATGAAAAAAGTGTCTCAGCATTGGTTCTATTCTGTCCTAAATGCTGCCTTTGTTGGGTGTATCAAGTACAATGTGCGGCTTACATTTCCAGATATTCAGATGCTTCCATGACTATGCTGATCCTTCCCGGTGCTCAGGCGCTATCTTCTTTTCGTTTTGACAAATTGCAGCAGCTTATAAAGGCGGTATCGCCCTCTTTATCGTTGCTAAAAACACAATATATTCACTTTGCAGCGTTTTCCGAGCCGCTTGATGACACAGAGCAACAAGTACTGAGTAGTTTGTTGCAATATGGTACTCAGGAGCTGAAAGCTGATCAGGGGCGGCTGTTTTTGGCCGTACCGCGTTTAGGTACGATCTCCCCGTGGTCATCAAAAGCAACTGACATTGCTCATAATGCTGGTTTAGCTAAAGTAAAACGTATTGAGCGTGGAGTGGCCTATTGGATTGATGGCTGTATTGAGGATGCTATTCAAGAAAAGGCCATTTCTGCATGTTTACATGATCGTATGGTGGAGACGGTGTTCACCACGATGGCGTCTGCCAATCAGCTCTTCGTTAACCAAGAGCCCGCAGCGCAAACGGAAATCGATGTTCTTGGTGGTGGACGCCCAGCCCTAGAACAAGCGAATACGGAGCTGGGTTTGGCCTTGGCAGATGATGAAATCGACTATTTACTGGAGAGTTTTACCGCGTTAAAGCGCAATCCAGTGGACGTTGAATTAATGATGTTTGCTCAGGCAAACTCAGAGCATTGCCGCCATAAAATCTTTAATGCGTCTTGGACCATTGATGGTGAAGAGCAATCCATCTCTTTGTTTAAGATGATTAAAAATACCTACGAGCAGGGTGGAGAAAATGTCCTTTCTGCTTATGCAGATAATGCATCAGTGATTGTGGGTGCCAATGCGGGTCGTTTCTATCCCAACCCTGAAAATTTGACCTACGGCTATGTGCAAGAGCCTATTCATTTATTGATGAAAGTAGAAACCCACAATCACCCCACTGCTATTGCCCCTTTTCCTGGTGCTGGCACGGGTGCTGGTGGTGAAATTCGCGATGAGGGAGCAGTGGGGCGCGGGTCAAAACCCAAAGTAGGGTTAACAGGATTTACCGTATCCAATTTACAAATTCCAGGTTATGGAATGCCTTGGGAAGTCGATTATGGAAAACCTGACCGTATCGTGAATGCCCTGGATATTATGTTGGAAGGTCCCATTGGGGGTGCCGCCTTTAATAATGAATTTGGGCGCCCTAATATTTGCGGCTATTTTCGGAGTTTTGAAATGGATTTTGGCGGTGAACGCCGAGGCTACCACAAGCCTATTATGTTGGCAGGTGGCTATGGCAATATCAAAGCGGAGCATGTGGAGCAACATGAATTTGCTCCAGGAGCTAAACTGGTCGTGCTGGGCGGCCCTGCCATGCTGATTGGTTTGGGAGGTGGTGCTGCGTCATCTATGGATTCAGGTGCTTCTGCCGAGGACTTAGATTTTGCTTCCGTTCAACGTCAAAATCCTGAGATTGAGCGTCGCTGTCAGGAGGTCATTGATCAGTGTTGGCAGCTTGCCGAACAAAACCCAATTGCCTTTATCCACGATGTCGGCGCCGGCGGCTTATCCAATGCTTTTCCTGAATTGGTTAAAGACGGTGGTTGCGGTGGCACTTTTGATTTGCGCAAAGTACCTAATGATGAACCCGGTATGAGCCCATTGGCGATTTGGTGCAATGAGTCCCAAGAGCGTTATGTGATGGCCATTTTGCCCGAAGATCTGCCTCGCTTTGAGTCTATTTGTCAACGTGAGCGTTGCCCTTATGCGGTAGTGGGTGAAGCGACGGCAGAGCAACACTTATTGGTGAATGACACCTTGCTTGATGCTAAACCCGTGGACTTACCCATGTCAGTCTTATTTGGTAAACCGCCTAAAATGCATCGTACCGCTGAGAAGTACCAGCCAGATTCCGTCCCTTTTGATACCTCCAATATTGATTTGGCGGATGCGGTGACCTTGGTCCTTCAGCATCCAGCGGTGGCGAGTAAGCAATTCTTAATTACCATTGGTGATCGCTCGGTAACGGGACAAGTGGTGCGTGATCAGATGGTCGGCCCCTGGCAAATCCCAGTGGCGGATTGTGCGGTGACAACAGCAGCGTATGACACTCATACTGGCAACTATGCCGGCGAAGCGATGAGTATGGGAGAGCGGACACCGCTGGCTTTATTGGATGCTCCTGCCTCAGGGCGCATGGCGATTGCGGAGGCCATCACTAATATTGCTGCGACTCGAATTAAAAAATTAAGTGATGTGAAATTATCGGCTAATTGGATGTGTGCTGCAGGTCATCCTGGTGAGGGTGAAAAGCTCTTCCGCACCGTTGAAGCCATTGGTATGGCACTGTGCCCTGAATTGGGTATCACTATTCCGGTGGGTAAAGATTCTATGTCCATGCGCACCGCTTGGCAGGAAGATGGAGAAGATAAAGCCGTCACATCGCCGATGTCGGTGGTGATATCGGCTTTTGCTCCTGTCGTCGATGTCCGTCAGACACTAACGCCGCAGCTTCATCCGGAAGTCGATAGCCGCTTATTGTTGATTGATTTAGGTGCTGGCAAACAGCGCTTAGGTGCCTCTATTCTTGCGCAGGTTTATCAGCAAATGGGGCAAGAGGTGGCTGATCTTGATCAACCTTCCTCTCTTATCGCTTTCTTCAATGCGATGCAGGCTTGCCTAGAGAATAATGATTTATTGGCCTATCACGACCGCAGTGACGGTGGATTGTTGGCAACCTTAGCTGAAATGGCTTTTGCGGGCCACACGGGTATTGATATCGATATTAGCGAGCTGGGTGATCAGCCGCTCGCTATTTTATTCAATGAAGAGTTGGGTGCGGTTATTCAAGTGGCTGCCAATAAAGTAGAGACCGTAAAAGCCCGTTTTGCCGAAGTGGGATTAGGTGAGAACGTTACTGAAATAGGGCAACTGAATGCCTGTGATGAAGTGTGTATTACCCTCAATGGTGATGTTATCTTCAATCATTGTCGTGCAGAGCTGCAATCTATTTGGAGTGAAACCAGTTATCGCATCCAATCACTGCGAGACAATCCTATTTGTGCTCAACAAGAATTTGATTTAATTACCCAACAGAATCCAGGGCTGAGTGTGTCCCTAAGTTATGATCCATCTGAGGATATTAGCGCGCCCTTTATTGCGAGTGGTGTGCGTCCTAACGTAGCCGTTTTGCGAGAGCAGGGGGTGAATGGTCATGTGGAAATGGCTGCAGCCTTTGATCGCGCTGGTTTTACCGCCATTGATGTCCATATGAGCGATATCCTTTCTGGGCGTGTTAACTTGGCTGACTTTAAAGGCTTGGTTGCCTGTGGCGGTTTTTCCTATGGCGATGTACTGGGTGCTGGCGAAGGCTGGGCAAAAACCATTTTGTTTAATGCTTTGGCGCGCGATCAATTTACCGCGTTTTTCCATCGCGACGATACCTTTAGTCTAGGTGTGTGTAATGGTTGTCAGATGATGTCTAATCTTCATGCACTCATTCCCGGGACTGACCATTGGCCACACTTTGGACGTAATGAGTCAGAGCAATTTGAAGCGCGTTTTACCATGGTACAAATTCCAGAAACACCTTCCATTATATTTTCTGGCATGGCGGGTTCTCATTTGCCGGTTGCGGTTGCCCATGGTGAAGGTAAAGCAGAATTTAATTCTCAGGAAAACTTTCAGCAGTGTGATTCCAGCGGTCTGGTTTCGTTGCGTTATATCGACAATCATTTGCAACCTGCGGTCACTTACCCGGCCAACCCTAATGGTTCAATGGGGGCAATTGCGAGTGTCACTTCTTCTGATGGGCGAGCAACGATTATGATGCCGCATCCCGAGCGCGTTTTTCGAAGTGTTACGAATTCCTGGAAACCCGATACCTGGGGTGAAGATGGTGGGTGGCTGCGAATCTTTCGTAATGCCCGTGTGTTTGTGAGTTAAGTTTTATTAAATAAATGAGTGCGTGTTCACATAAATCAAAAAATTTCTTAGAGATTTTTTGATTTATCTTTTGTGTTGGAATTATCTGTTTATAATTCTTTTCTAACATATTTAATGTTACGTCATCCTAAAACAGTCGAGGGGATTTTATGTGCCGGCTACCTTTTTCTAAATCATCCTTTTGTGCCTTCCTCATGCTCTCATGCGTGTCTGTCAGCGCAGAAGAGTTTTACAGTGCTAAAACATTGGCAATTGGCGGCGCTGGCGTTGCCGGTGCTGACTTCAGTAGTGGCGCTTTGCTTAACCCAGCGTTAACCTCTCGGCTATCAGATGACGACAAAAAGAACGGTCTCACCATGAATGCCGCTGTTGGTACGTTGAGCTCTGATAAAGACGAGCTTATTGAAAACCTGGAAGATGTTGAAGATGAGTTAGATGATATTGATGATTCGATTCCTTCCAGTAACGAAGTTGAGGATATCGTTGATTTACTTGAAGATATCGATGGCGCTGAGGCAGCGGGTGAATTTGGTAGTTATTTTCAAGTTGCCATTCCCAACCGTTATTGGAATCAATCACTCTCTTTAGGATTTTATGTCAATCTAATAGCTGATTCTGCTGTGAGCGCTAATATTGCGGATAGCGATATTGCCGCACTGAATGCAGCAGCGGATACAGCCGTATTTGACTCTGACTCAATCGACAGTGAGGTGATGGTGTCTGTGGTGGGTATGGCTGAGTATGGTATTTCTGTTGCCAAAACGATTGCACTTGGAGGGACTTCTTCTCTGACCTTTGGGATTTCGCCAAAGTATCAAGATATCGATATCTATGATTATGTCGAAACATTGGATAACTATGATGAAGATGATTTTGATTCCAGACGTTACCGTAGTTCCGAAAACCACTTTAATGCGGATATCGGTATTCATTACATTGTCAACGATTCGCTTTCTTTGGGCGCTGTTGTTAAAAACCTGAATGAAGACGAATTTGAAACCGAGCAAGGTCGCGATCTAGAGCTAGAGTCAAGAGCAACAGCGGGCATTGCTTTTCGACGAGGGGGTAACTTTGCTGAACTGAATGTGGATGTTGACTCTGCAAAAGAATTTGCTTCTCAGCAGGAAACGCAAATGCTTCGATTGGGAGGTCAATTGGATGTGGTGTCATGGGCAAAATTGCGTTTCGGCTATCGTCACGATCTTGAAGATAACAAAGATGATTTATTTACTTTCGGTTTCGGATTCCGACCAGGTAAAGTAATGAGTATTGATGTTGCCGGTATGCTGGGTGAAGATGAAACTCATGGAGCAGTTCTTCAGTTTGGTTTTAAACTTTAAACTTTCTATATCTTAAATTCTTTCAAACCCAGCTTATGCTGGGTTTTTTATTTACTCAATTTGATAACCCGTTCTCAGCTCTAACGCGCGATTATTTTTTTACGTGCTAATCTTACTTTATTGGTCTGAATGTATTTTTGCTAGTTGGGAATGTTTCGGTGTTTTTAAATTTGCCTATAAAAGTACTTTTGTTGTTGTTTATTCTTATTATTAGTGCTTGCTCAACCATTGCACCTGAGAAGGAAAAAGCTAAACCTAGCTTGGGACGCCAGTTATTATTTGCAGTAGTAAATCAACCAAGTGAAGAAATAAAACGAGTTAACAATAGTTAAGCTGACTTCCGTGTCGAAGTATCGCTAGAATAAAATCTGAGTTTGGAAAGTAATAACTTTATCTTCTCCATAAGGGATGTACCCAATGGTTGAGCGTAATGCTTTATGACCAAATGAAATAGAGGGATGAACAATAGGAGCAATGATAGGGGCATCCGCAGCAGTGTTGTCGTAACCTGTTGCCAACATAAAGCCAATACCTGGTGATACCACAATATTATTAAACAAATTAAAATCTTTATTTAAAACAGCACCCGCATAGACAGTGGTTCGATAATAACTGTTTTCAAAAAAGCCAACTTTAATATCTATATTCTGGCTGTAACCGTAAGTGAGACCAACGCCATCATTTTCTTCGTTATAGTATTGATTCTTGCCATAAGAAGAGTTGCTGTGTTTTGACCCCGTATTAATATCCATAGACCACTCATAGGTCTCAAGTGCATAGGCATTGAGGCTTAACAGGGTTGCAATACTTAATATGATTATGCGGTACATCATTTTTCTCCCATCATGATACAAATAGCTACTGGTTAATTGCATCACTCAAAAAGTGTGAGCTGGTTAACGTTTCAAGACCTTGTTTAAAGTAATAGCGTAGAAACAAATATTTGTCAGGGGAAAAAACGATGAAAAAGACCTTTTTTCTAGGCTTTATTATTATCATTTCTAGTATTTTTATAGCTTGTTCGTCGCCAGTGCCAGAAGATTACCAAAACCGTGAGCCTGCTTTGGATGTTAGAGAGTTTTTTATTGGCAATTCAGTGGCTTAGGGTATCGTAAGAAATCGTTCTGGAAAGGTAATTCGTTATTTCGAAGCGGTATTAAAAGGAAGTTGGGGTGATCAGGGGTGGGAACCTTGAATGAGGTCTCTGATTTGACGATGGTGAACGTCAGACCCCGTGTATGGACTGTGACTCCAATGTCTACTAATAAGCGCTACATGGGTACCGCAGAAATTGAAACGCAGGGCAATGTGAAGCGTTTGTCTTATCGTTTAATTGCGCCTTATAAAAATATGATATTGTGGTGTCGATGGATGATTGGGTGCATCAGATTGTTCCCGGAGTTATTATTAATAAGACTAAACTTAACCAGGCTAAAGGCACTTATGATTTTTCGATTGAATATCTTTTTGAGTTTATTGTTCGCATTCCTCTTACCAAATAACGTTGTGGCTTCAGGGCCCGTTTGGAAGGTCAGTAAAAATGGACAACATATTTTTGTAGGAGGCACGATTCATTTATTGGGGAAGGACGACTATCCCTTGCCTGAGGTATTTGATAAAGCTTACCGGCAATCACAAATATTAGTGTTTGAAATTGATCCCGATGCTGCCAAGTCACCAGAGGTACAGCAGCAGTTTGCGCGGTATGCTCAGTATAAAGATGGGCGTACATTAAAAACGGTATTAGATAATGAAACCTACCAAGCCTTGCAGGGTTTCCTAGCCAGTAAAGGAATGGGGATCAGTGCATTTGAATCCATTAAGCCCGGTATGTTGTCGGTGATATTAACCGTGCTTGAGTTAAAACGTATGGGTATTGCGGGTATTGGTGTGGATGAGTTTTATAGCCAGCGCGCGGTAAATGATACGAAGCCTAGGCGATTTCTTGAATCTATCGATGATCAGCTAGAAGCCTTGCTTGCTGGAGAGGATGGAAATGAAAGTCAGAGAGTGCAGCAAATGCTGACAGAATTACAGCGATTGTCCATCGTTATGCAGCAAACCAAACAGGCTTGGCGACGAGGTGATAATGTGGCCCTAGCCGAAGTTGCCTTAAATCCGTGGATGACCGAATTCCCCGAAGTTTATAAAGCTTTGCTTGTAGACCGCAACCAGCGTTGGGTGCCGCAAATAGAAGAGATGCTACAAACGGCAGAAGTGGAATATATTCTCGTCGGAGCTCTACATCTCGCCGGCCCTGATGGCCTGTTAAGTATTTTATCTGGTCAGGGGTATATGATAGAAAAGCTACAATAGTTATACCCTCCTATAAACAAAACAACCTATAAAAAAACTGAAAAGCGCCTCTAATACTGGCATAATCGCCTACTGTTTTTCGAGCACTATCTCGATGTGGTGGTTAGCGCTCCATCATCGTGGATAGTTTTAACCATTTCTAGCTAGAGGAATTCATGGCCACAATGACATCCACCACCCAGCAACATACTGAGCCAGCCATTAAGCCCACCAATCCCAATTTTTCATCGGGCCCCTGTAGCAAGCGGCCAGGATACGATGTAAGCCAATTAGACATATCCACGCTTGGGCGCTCCCACCGTGCTGCAATAGGCAAAAAGGCCTTACAGCGAGCCTGTGATCAAACGGCAGAATTATTAGGTTTGCCTGAGGGCTACCGTGTGGGTGTGGTGCCGGCTTCTGACACGGGTGCAGTTGAAATGGCCATGTGGTCCTTACTCGGTGCCCGTGGCATTGATGTTCTGGCGTGGGAGTCTTTCGGTAGTGGCTGGGTAACGGATATTACCAAACAGCTAAAACTTGATAATGTCCGTACTTTAATTGCAGATTATGGAAAGCTGCCTGATTTGTCGGATGTTAACTTTGATAACGATGTGGTCTTTACCTGGAATGGCACCACCTCTGGCGTCAAAGTGCCCAATGGTGACTGGATTGCAGACGATCGTGGGGGCTTGACTATATGTGATGCAACATCCGCCGTTTTTGCCATGGAGCTGCCCTGGGAAAAACTAGATGTTGTGACCTATTCATGGCAAAAAGTGCTGGGAGGCGAAGGTGCTCATGGCATGTTGATTTTAAGCCCTCGTGCTGTCGAACGTCTGGAAAGTTATACCCCAACATGGCCCATGCCAAAAATTTTCCGCATGACAAAGGGTGGGAAATTAATTGAAGGTATTTTCCGTGGGGAAACCATTAATACGCCATCTATGTTATGTGTTGCCGACTATCTGGATGCTCTCGATTGGGTTGCTAGTATCGGCGGCCTCAGTGCGGCGGTTGAAAAATCAAAACAAAACTTATCGGTTATAGAAAGCTTTGTTGCCGACAATGACTGGATTCACTTTTTAGCAGAAGAATCGTCTACGGTTTCTAATACCAGTGTGTGCTTGGTTGTTGATGCAGATGCCGATCAAGTAAAGGCCATGATCAAATTATTAGATGAACATGGCGCTGCTTTTGATATTGGGGCATATCGAGATGCACCTTCTGGTTTACGTATTTGGTGTGGCGCTACTGTTGAAAAAAGTGATTTAGAGGCTTTAATGCCTTGGTTAAGTTGGGCGTATCAGTCTATTACGAAAGCTTAACCGCTTCTCCTTGAAAGTTGTTTCTTATTCAAGGAAGCTCTGGTGAATACAGCGATACTTAAAGAGTGCAGTGTCATCTCCGCGAAGTCGGGGATCCAGAGTTAAACATTACGTTTTAGCTCTCTAGATTCCCGCCTTGCCCTACACGGACGCAGGGTACATCGAGCATGCAGGAGCAGTTGTAGATCGCGGGAATGACACCGTCAGCAGTTAAGAACATTAGTCTTTTGAGCATATTCTCTTTAAATTTCTTGTTAGTAAAGCGGTATTTCCCTTCAAAAAATTAATAAAACTAAAAGAGTCTCTCAATGTATAAAATCAAAACTTACAACAAAATTTCTATCAAAGGTTTAGAGCGTTTTTCTCGGGATCAATATGAATTGTCGAGCGATATTGGTCACCCCGATGCCTATATTCTTCGTAGCCACAAACTGCATGATGAGGTCATTCCTGAAACCGTAAAAGCTATCGCTCGTGCAGGAGCCGGTGTTAATAATATTCCCATCGAGTCCTGTACAGAAAAAGGTATTGTTGTTTTTAATACCCCAGGAGCAAATGCTAATGCCGTTAAAGAGTTAGTTCTAGCGGGTATGTTGTTGGGCTCTCGTGGTATTACGCAAGGTATGGCATACGCACAAAGTTTGCAGCGCATGAGTGATGCTGGTGAGATGCACAAGCAACTAGAAGCTGAAAAAAAGCGTTTTGCTGGTAGTGAGCTGGCGGGAAAAACAATGGGTGTTGTAGGTTTGGGCGCAATTGGTTCTTTGGTAGCAGAAATGGCTTTGTCATTGGGTATGAAAGTATTAGGTTTTGATCCGGCACTTTCAGTTGAAGCCGCTTGGCGTTTACCAAGCCAAGTAGAGAAAATGGAAAACATGCAGGCATTATTGGCAAAAGCTGATTACGTTTCCTTGCATGTTCCCGCCATAGAGCCGACTTATCATTTAATTAATGCGGATGCATTAAAAAGTGTAAAGAAAGGAGCAACACTACTCAATTTCGCACGAGAAACCATTGTTGACCCACGTGCCATTGTGGATAGTTTAGCCGCAGAACAGTTAGGCCAATATATTTGTGACTTTCCCGAGCCTTGCCTTCTTGGTAACGAAAAAGTTATTGCGATGCCTCATATCGGCGCGAGTACCGCAGAAGCGGAAGAAAATTGTGCCGTCATGGCAGCAGATCAACTAATGGATTACTTAGAAAATGGCAATGTCAAAAATTCTGTGAATTTTCCCGCGGTGGCAATGGTGCGCGCCGGTGATAGACGTATCACTTTTGTTAATCATAACGTGGCCGGTGTGTTGGGTGATGTATTATCCGTATTTACTCGACACCAAATCAATGTCATCGATATGGTGAATAAAAGCCGCAATGATATCGCATACAATATCATCGATGTTGAGGGAGAAATCACTGGGAATGCGATAGAAGAAATTCAATCGTTGGAGCATGTAATTGATCTGCGTATTTTAGAGTAATGTTTTTTTACTCTTTAGTTGAAAAGGAAAATGGTTTTAAAAATTCTAAAATGGCTATTTGTTAGTATTTTTTCCTTGCTTGTAGGTGTGTTGCTTTATTTGTATAAGCCCTATGTTGTAGTAGATGAATTTCGTACTACTGGACAAGTTGAGACTGTGCAAATAACTTATAGTCATGCATGTGGCAAAGAATTTTTTTCTGATGGTGAAAATAGATATGCTCTGGTTATTCCTAAAGGAGGAAAACATCCCTTAGATATACCTGGTCTTTATTTTGGTAGTCGTTTTAATGTCGTTGGGTATGCTTATGCCAAGGAAAGTAAAAACTATTTGACAGGCAGGTTGAGTCGAATTAGAAGCGAAAGGTTTGATGTTGTGGAGTGGAATGCAATCACTCCCTATCATATTTATGATCTAAATCGTGAGAATTTATACAGGGAAGTTACTATTCCTATTGGATGGGTGAATCAAAATCTAAGTCCAACATTTATACTCACGGCTAAATTGAAGTCAGTAGGTTGTTAAGAGATAAAATAAAAAATTCTTTTTTTAACCAGTTGCTTTGAAAATATATGCCGAAGTAATGATTTAAGTATCTTGGTGCTGTAACACTATGTCATCCCAAAAACAAGGAAGCTTATTAGCTATAGCCGCATTTAGTATATGGGGTGGCTTTCCTTTTTATTTTAAAATAGTGGGTCATATTAACCCTCTAGATGTATTGGCCAATCGAATTATTTGGGCGGCACTTTGCTTATTTTTATTATTGTTGTTGCTAAAAAAATACTGGCTTGGAGTGCTCAAAGCCTTTGCCGATAAAAAACAACTACTCTATTTGGTGTTAACCACAGTTTTAATTGCAACTAACTGGGGCGTTTATATCTGGGCTGTGGATACTAATCAATTGTTTGAAGCCAGTTTAGGTTATTACATTAATCCTTTATTTAATGTGTTTTTAGGTTTTGTATTATTAAAAGAATCATTGAGTCGTACTCAGTGGTGGGCAGTTATATTGGCCGCTGTGGGGGTGAGCATTCAAATTATTGCCTACGGACGTATTCCTCTCATCGCGTTGACTTTGGCATTTAGCTTTGGTCTCTATGGTTTTTTTCACAAAAAAATGTCAGTAGATAGTATTCCAGGGTTGTTTATTGAAACGATTTTGCTGTTGCCTGTCGTATTGTTATTTTTAGGGTGGTTGGCTAATAGTAATCAAAAAACGATTATGGGACCGCTGAGTTGGTCTATGCAAGATTGGTTGTGGTTATCGTTGGCGGGGCCGGTAACAATTATACCTTTGTTATTATTTACTGCGGCAGCAAAACGTATTGCTTATTCAACACTGGCATTCATTCAATATATTACGCCGAGTATTTTATTTATTTTAGCGTTGTTTTATTACCAAGAGCCTTTCTCGGTTTATACACTGGTCACTTTTTTATTTATATGGTTAGCCTTGGCTTTGTTTAGTGCTGACTTGTTCATGCGTCAGCGCAAGCGTATGCTTACCAAGCCTTTATAATTAAGCTGAGTCCGACAGCTGTCGTGAGTATTTCAAATACTCGCTTAATAAGGGTATTTCCTTTTTTAACGGCAAAGTGTGCTCCAAAATAACTCCCTATCAGTGATCCTATCAGTAAGGGAGGTAGCCAAGACCATTTTACGTCGGTGGCAAAGGTGAGAGTAATGGCACCCGTTGCGTTCCAGAAAAAACCAACCAAAATCATTGTTGTTGCTACAGCGCGTTTGTAGTCAAGCCCGAACCAATATATCAGCCAGATAGTACAAAATAATCCTGTTCCTGAGGTGAGGGAGCCATTTAAAAAGCCAATAATAAATATAATGAATCCACCGATAATAAACCCTTTTATATCTCGATGGATGGGTTGGTATTCTTGACCCAGAGATTTTTTAAAAAAAGAATAAATACCTAAGCCTAAGGTTAGTAAGCCCAATAAGAACGTCGCAAGACTTTCATCGAGCTTTAGAATGGTGACGGCACCTAAAATAACGCCAGGAAGGCCAAAGGCAATAACAAAAACAGAGAATGTAAGCTCGACAACTTTTTCTTTCCAGTATCTCGCCGTTGAGCCAATGCCCAATGCTACACTCGCGATCTTGTGTGTTGCCAGTGCAGAGCTAAATGGCAGGCCAAGAAATAGCAATATGGGTAGCTGAAGAAGCCCTGCGCCACCGCCTGCAATGGCGGAGAGTCCATTGGCGATAAGTGCGATAAGTAAAAGTGAAAGAAACTCTGTTAGATCAAACATGTTTTTCTCGTTGAGCGAATCAGCCGCGCAGTCTGAGGTAAGCCCAGAATATTGTCTAGGCTAAGGGCATTCTAAAATAAAGTCTTTTGGTTATTCTCCGCTCTATGGTAATCTGCTGCGCGGAGTTGGTCAGGCAATCGCCTGGTGGTTAACGTGGTTGTTCATTTTGTTCAACTAGGTGCTATCGGGAGGAAAGTCCGGGCTCCATAGGGTAGAGTGCCAGGTAATTCCTGGGGGGCGTGAGCCTACGGAAAGTGCAGCAGAGAGCAGACCGCCTAATGGCAACATTGGGTAAGGGTGAAAGGGTGCGGTAAGAGCGCACCGCACAGCGGGTAACCGTTTGTGGCATGGTAAACCCCACTCGGAGCAAGACCAAATAGGAATCCTCTTACTTTTTAGTAAAAGGCGTGACCCGCGCTGGATTCGGGTAGGTTGCTAGAGGTATGTGGTGACACATATCGCAGATGAATGGTTGTCCACGACAGAACCCGGCTTATCGACCGACTCCTTTTTATTTATGCTTTCCCCTTCTTAATAAGTGCTTCACAAATAAGCAAAAAATCTCATACTTAAAGTAATACTTTAACTTCTTTCTTTATCCTTCTGTTTTACATGATTAAATTGGGTTGATCCTTTCTGGTTTCGTGAGCTTAAAACCGATTATCTAAGCAAGTTTTTGTTTTTTCAGTAATTTTTCGCCACAGGTTTCCTTGACTTTAGCTATTCTCGGCATATAGTGTCACAATGTGGTTAAAAGTGGTTTTTTGTGGTTAATAGTGATGTTTTTTGGTTTCAAGTGGGCTTTGCTCACAAAATGACATGATTTATCCGTTTTCTTACAGAATTCATTACTTAAAAAGCCACAACCTGAATGCATTATTGAATAAATATGACGGCAAAGAAATAAAAAGGTATCTCTAATAGTGAGTCAATTTTACGGTAGTCACGCCATTAGTATGGACGCAAAGGGTCGCATTGCGATTCCTGCGCGCGTGCGCGAGCTACTTCAAGACTCATGTGATGGCCGTATTGTGTTAACCGCTCATACTGAAAATCGCTGTTTGCATATGTTTCCAGAGAATCACTGGAATAGTGAAGTGTTGCCAAAGGTTGAGGCATTGCCTGCGTTTAATCAGCGCGCGCGTCGTGCAAAGCTTTTGTTGATAGGCCATGCGAATTTGTTGGAGTTAGATGGCAATGGTCGCGTCTTGGTGTCTCCAACACTGCGGGAATATGCAAAGCTCGAAAAAAAATTAATGCTTGTTGGTCAGGGAAAAAGCTTGGAATTGTGGAGTGAAGAAGGTTTCGCTGCTTACATTGATCAGCCTAATGACGATGAAGAATTGCCAGAAGGTATGCAGACGCTGGCGTTTTAATAATGAGACCAATAACAGAGCATACCACTGTCTTATTGGATGAGGCGGTTGAATCTTTAATTACGGATCCGAATGGGTTTTATGTAGATGGCACCTTTGGCCGTGGGGGGCACAGTGCAAAGGTGTTAGGGGGGCTGTCCGAAGGCGGCCGCTTGCTGGGGATCGACAAAGATGAGCAAGCGGTTGCCGTCGGCAGTTTGCGTTTTAAAGACGATGTGCGTTTCGAGATTGTTCAGGGTTCTTTTGCAAATTTGCAAAATTATATTTGTGAGCGTGGACTGCAAAGCAAGGTTGCTGGTGTGTTGCTTGATTTAGGTGTGTCTTCTCCGCAACTGGATCAGGCGGAAAGAGGATTTAGTTTTTTGCACGATGGCCCACTGGATATGCGTATGGATACAACGGCAGGAATCACTGCTGCAGATTGGGTAAATTCCGCAGAAGAATCTGAAATTGTTCAGATATTAAAAGAATATGGTGAAGAGCGCTTTGCAAAACGAATGGCAAAAGCAATATTGTCTGAAAGGGCTCAATTACCTATCACAACAACGGCAAGGTTGGCCAAGATTATTGCGGAAGCTAATCCTGCCTGGGAAAAAGGTAAGCATCCTGCGACACGTGCTTTTCAGGCAATACGCATACACATTAATAATGAATTGAATGATTTGGATCGTGTTTTAGAGCAAGCTTTAGAATTGCTCGCCATTGGTGGTCGTTTAGTTGTTATCAGTTTTCATTCGCTTGAGGATCGCCGGGTTAAACGTTTTATTCAGTATCATGAAAAGGGTGATGTTATGCCTGCAGGCTTGCCGGTGACGAACGATAAGCTCAATAAGCGTTTACGTCGCGTAGGCAAAATTATTAAACCTAGTAAAACTGAGCTGGATC
>JBNKUQ010000072.1:0-16720 GCA_050298695.1 Cellvibrionaceae bacterium | reverse complement strand
CGTTGCGTATTGGATAATATAACTGGTTTAGTATGGGAAGTGAAAACCGATGATGGTGGTATTCATGACAGAGATAATACTTATCGTTGGGGGGGAGTCGGCGCCGTACAATATGGTACAGAATTTTATTCTGACTGGGATGTGCTGGTAAACGGCACAAATGGTGAAGTTTTGTGTGGTTTTGATGATTGGCGGGTACCAAGCATTAATGAGTTAGAAAGCATTGTTGATTTTGGTAAAAATAGCTCAGCGACTCTAGCTATTGATATTGATTACTTTCCAAATACGGTATTGGGTTATATGTGGACTTCCTCCGCCTACCTTTCTGATTCAAGTGGGGCGTGGGATATTTATATGGGCAATGGTCGTGCTGGAGCAAATTTTGGAGGCCGTGATGGTCCCCTTGGTGTGCGTTTAGTTCGAGGTGGTCAGGTTTTTGAGTAAGTGTAACCCTCTTAAAATCATTTTTTATAAGTCTGGCGTAATACTTATTTATTTGCATATTTAAGGGTATCAATCCATTGATATCCTTAAATATTTTTCTAATTTTATGGGAAACATTTTAAGTTTATCAGTGAAGGGACATTTTATGAGAAGTATGATTACCTATTTAGTGTTGTCTACAATGACAATATTTTCACTGCCTGTATATTCTGTATGTCAACCAGGTATTCCATTGTCAACACCTGATAGCCAGCTTATTGATAATGGTGATGGTACGGTCACTGATACGATTACTGGCTTAATGTGGAAGAAATGCTCTGAGGGTCAAAGTAATAACAGTAGTTGCTCTGGTACTGCAGCTAGCTTTAGTAACTGGCAGCAAATACTTCAGCGTCCTGGAATAGTTAATACTAGCGGTGGTTTTGCTGGTTATACCGACTGGCGATTGCCTAATGTTAAAGAGTTACGCTCTATTGTAGAAACGGCTTGTACATCACCAGCTATTAATGAAACTCGTTTTCCCAATACCCCTTCATCTCTTTTTGCCACATCTTCTCCTTATGAAGGGGGAAGTCTTGCTAATTCTAAATGGCATGTATCCTTTTCTCATGGTGGTTCTGATTCAAGTTCGCGCAATGTTGGTGGTGGTAATGTACGTTTGGTCCGGCAATAGTGATGAGATGCTCATGAGTCATTGGAGTCTCTAATCTATGTAAAAATAGTCCTGTTTATCTCGTATATCCTCTTTACCTTTTCACTACCGTTCTTATCAGGGATAATGCCCTTCATCTATAAACGCCCTTATTTCGTTGTAAGAGAACGCCCATGAGTAAAGACAAACTCGTAATTTTTGATACTACCTTGCGCGATGGTGAGCAGAGCCCAGGTGCTTCAATGACTAAGGACGAAAAAGTCCGTATTGCCAAAATGCTTGAAAAAATGCGGGTTGACGTCATCGAGGCGGGTTTTGCTATTGCCAGCCCAGGGGATTTTGAAGCCGTGAAGGCTGTTGCCCAAGCAGTGAAAGATTCCACCGTATGTAGCCTAGCCCGGGCCGTTCCAGCCGATATTGATCGCGCCGGTGAGGCAATAAAGCCCGCCAATAGCGGCCGTATTCATACCTTTATCGCTACCTCGCCTATCCATATGAAATACAAACTACAAATGGAACCGGAGGCGGTATTGGAGCAGGCCATTAAAGCGGTTAAACATGCACGGCAATACACCGACAATGTTGAGTTTTCTCTAGAAGACGGTAGTCGTTCGGAATTTGATTTTATGTGCCGGATTATTGAAGCGGCCATTAAAGCCGGGGCGGGGACCATTAATATTCCAGATACCGTGGGCTATGGAGAGCCGGGTGAATATGGCAAGATATTTGAGCGTGTTATTAACCAGGTTGCCAATGCGGATCAGGCTATCTTCTCTACCCACTGCCACAATGATTTAGGCCTGGCTGTTTCAAACTCGCTTTCTGCGGTGATGCACGGGGCGCGGCAAATCGAGTGTACGATTAACGGCTTGGGCGAGCGTGCGGGGAATGCGGCCTTGGAAGAGGTGGTGATGGCGGTGCGTACTCGCCACGATATTTACCCCGTCGAAACGCAAATTGATACGAGCCACATTGTGCCAACATCGCGTTTGGTGTCGAGTATCACAGGCTTCCCTGTTCAGCCGAATAAAGCCATTGTTGGAGCGAATGCCTTTGCCCATGAATCCGGTATCCATCAAGATGGTGTACTCAAGCACCGCGAAACCTATGAAATTATGCGAGCAGAGGATGTTGGGTGGAATACTAACAAGCTTGTTTTGGGCAAGCATTCCGGCCGTGCCGCTGTAAAAGCGCGTTATGCAGAATTGGGAATTACTTTCGATTCATCAGAGCATTTTCAAGAAACATTTTCCCGCTTTAAAGATTTGGCCGATAAAAAACATGAGATTTTTGATGAAGATTTGCAAGCCTTAGTTGGGCATGGTGAGGATGCTATCTCGCAGGTTTATCAGTTTGATGCCTTAGAAATTGCCTGCAAAACTGGGCAGGAGCCCCGTGCCGATTTGCGTTTGCATGTTCAAGGCGAATCTAAAATGGTGAGTGCTAATGGTGCGGGTCCAGTCGATGCCGTATTTAAAGCCATAGAAAAAATTGCGCAAAGTGACGCAGACCTAAAATTGTATTCGGTGAATGCCATTACCGCAGGTACCGAAGCTCAGGCAGATGTTACGGTACGTTTGGAATCTAAGGGTAATATTGTCAATGGGGTTGGCAGGGATATCGATGTGATTGTCGCTTCTGCTAAAGCCTATATACATGCCCTGAATTTGTTGGCGACCGGAAAACACCGCGCCCATCCTCAGCGGGGCGTTTAATGGAACGGCAAAGACTACAATACCTTGAGTTGTTAGGTATCGAGACTTATGTTCCCCGGCGGATATTGCCTGGCGCTGCGGCCTCTATTCAATTAAGTGATGAGCAAATAGGGCCAATGCTAAATGTTGTGCCTGCCCCAACGGCTCCCTCTGACCAATCTACAGTAATGCCAGAAAGTCCTGCATATGAAGCTGAGGCAACCGCTTCTTTAGATGTTTCTAAAGAGGAAAATTCATCTCCGATAAGTTTGCTGGATACGGTTGCTGAGGGTTTGGTGGCTAAAAAAATTCCAGACAGTCAAAAAGATATTCAAGAAAACTCTACTCAACCTTCTGCCAATGAAAGCACGGAAACCGCTAAAAATTTACAGTTTGTATTAAACGTATGGCGTATTCGTGATGAGTTGTTAGTTATTGATTCTCGTCAGCCTGGTGCCGCCTATCCAACAGATCGTTTATTGCAAAATATGCTGCGAGCCATTGGTTATCCTTTAGTGCAGCTGCCTAACAGTGAAATTATTCGCTGGCCCTTGTTTATCCATCATAAAAATAATAAATCCATTACCCAGCAAAATCAGGACGTTGAACAGGCTCGTGCCATGGTGCAGGCATATATTAACGCTCAGACGAGTCAGTTCCCTATTAAAGCCTTATTGTGCATGGGGGACAATGCCGTGCGTTTTAGCTTAAGTGAAAACAATACAGAAGCCGATGTCGAAAGTCGTGTTGGGTCAAATGCGACACTGGCCCAGCCATGGAATATTCCTGTGGCTAAAACGCCAAGTTTATTTGAACTTTTACAAGATCCGCCATTAAAAGCAAAAGCTTGGGCTGCATTACAAACCATTATAGTGACGCCTTACTAACAAGAGACTTAAAAAGAGTACTGGAGTTAATATCAATATGATGATTGTTTGTGGCGTCATTCCCGCGAAGGCGGGAATCCAGGCATTAATTAATACGTTTAAGTCTGGATCCCCGCCTTCGCGGGGATGAGATGACGATGTATTTTTTATAAGTGCCTCGGTAGTAATTTATGCAAATCATAGTCAATGGCGTGGCGTACGGTGTACGCAACATGCAGTTATCTGATCTCGCGTCGGTCTTACAGATTGAACAACAAGTGCATAGTCATCCTTGGTCCCTTGCTCAGTTTACTTCCAGTATTGAATCATCCCATCACTGTCGGGTGTTAGAGCGTTCATCGAACATACTTGGGTATGTGATTACCTCAACGGCAGCAGATGAAGCAGAACTATTGAACATTGCCATTGCCCCAGGCGAGCAGCGCAAAGGACTGGGAGAAGCCTTACTTGAGTATGCTTGCCAATCGTTTAACAACACTATTGCTTCCTTTTTTTTAGAAGTGCGAGTCTCTAATGTTGGAGCAATCGCGTTGTATCACAAATTAGGTTTTAACGAAGTGGGGCATCGGCCTAATTACTACCCGCTTGACTCTCATAGTAGGGAAGATGCCTTGATTATGGCAAAGGTGCTATGAGTCTAGGGGCGCGCTACATGATTCTTAGCGCATTGGGTTTTGCATTAATGGGAGCTTGTGTGAAATTAGTCAGTGTTCGTGGCATTCCCGTCTTAGAAATTGTTGCCGCACGTGCGTTGATATCGGCCTTAATTAGTTATCTTGATGTTAAACGTAAAGGCATTGCACTTTGGGGGCATCGCAAAAAATTATTATGTGCGAGAGGTGCGGTAGGCGCACTGGCTTTGGTTTGTGTGTATTACGCACTCGTTAACATGCCTTTTGCTGAGGCAACTATGTTGCAATATTTGCATCCCATGTTTACCGCCGTATTAGCCTTGTTGTTTTTGCGAGAGCGTTTACATCTATCGACTATTCTATGCATTGTATTAAGTTTTATTGGTTTAATTATTATTATCCGTCCCGATTTCTTATTTGCATCTTTAAGCTCCTCTTATTCTCCTTTAGCCATTGTTGCTGCCATCGCAGGTGCTTTTGGTAGTGCGGTCGCTTACGTTTTAGTACGTAAGTTAAATGAAACTGAAGATGTCTCGGTGATTATTTTTTATTTTCCCATCATAGCGCTGCCTTTATCGTTATTGTTGTTAGGAAGTGACTTTGTTATGCCCAGTGGTTGGACATGGTTACTCTTGTTGGGTGTGGGCATTGCCACACAAGTAGGACAGATTGGTTTAACCAAAGCGATGCAAACGGAAACCGCCAGTAAGGCGACTAGTCTTTCTTATATTCAAGTGGTATTTGCAGCTTTGTTAGGGTGGTTAGTGTTTAGTGAAATTCCAGTGGTATGGACGTGGTTTGGTGGAGGGCTTATTATTTTAGGAGCTTCCATTAATGTCTTTTATAAAGAAACATAGTGAGGTGTAACGTGATCTCAATGACATGGTTATATGGTTTTTTAGGAGGCTTATTAATTGGTACAGCGGGGTTACTGTTCTTATTGATTAATGGAAAAATTATGGGCGTGAGCGGTATTGTCGGTGGAATATTACAACGTTCAACAAAAATAGTTAGATTAGAAGGTGTTGCTTTTCTTGTGGGCTTAATTCTTACACCTTTTATTTTATCTTTTTTTATCCGCTTGCCTGAGACCAATGCCAG
This sequence comes from Cellvibrionaceae bacterium, assembly GCA_050298695.1. Lineage (GTDB taxonomy): Bacteria > Pseudomonadota > Gammaproteobacteria > Pseudomonadales > Cellvibrionaceae > CANLBN01. The sequence continues at coordinate 11,310 of JBNKUQ010000072.1, read as the reverse complement.
TCATTCATTATGGTTGTTAGTTATTGCGGGAGTCTTGGTGGGTTTGGGAACCCGAATGGGATCGGGTTGTACTAGTGGGCATGGTGTTTGTGGAATCGCTCGCTTCTCGCGTCGGTCCATAATTGCTACAGGTATTTTTATGAGCGTAGGTATATTCACCGTGTTACTAATACGCCTACTAGGAGTCAGCTTATGAGATTATTGATGGCGTTTATCACCGGTGCGATTTTTAGTATGGGATTATTGTTATCCGGTATGACCGATACTCATAAAGTGATTGGATTTCTAGATATCACTGGAGATTGGGATCCAACCTTAATATTTGTTATGGGCGGCGCTTTATTGCCGATGTTTATCGCGTGGAAAATAGCTGCTTATCGTAAAGTATCGGTTTGCGGCGATACTATTTCCTTGAAGGCGAGTAATACAATTGATAGGCCGCTATTAGTGGGTCCAATTTTGTTTGGTATGGGGTGGGGTTTGGCGGGCTTTTGTCCTGGCCCAGCGTTGGCGAGTTTAAGTTTTGGTGGTTACAGTGTACTTATCTTTGTGGCTGCGATGGTCGGTGCTATGGCTTTGTATGGTATGTTCGTAAATAAGTAGTCGGCCATGAAAAATGCCAGGGAAGGTTTTTTCAGGACTGACTAAGTAATTTAAATAAGCGGATTACGCTGCCTACTTTTTTAAATTTTTATAAGAAATTTTGGCAACCACTAGAGCGAGTACACCAAAAACAATATTGATTAAATGGGCCAATGCAGCAGGGTTGCCTTTTAATTTTAAGTTGTATTGTGATAAGTGATAGACAGGCGTTTCAAATTGCTCCATTGACGATAAAATTTTAATCTCGATATAAAATGTGGTAAGTGCTAAAAAAATAGATATTACAAAAATAAGAAAATACAATACTTTTTCCACTTTCATTCTTTCTCCTCAGTCAAGCATCTTGTTTTTATATTGCGTGAGTATTCTATCCAGTGCATTAGCAAATGTTTGTCTATCGGCATGATTGAGTGCCGCGGGTCCCCCCGATTGTATACCGCTGGCGCGCATGGTTTCCATAAAATCTCTCATATTGAGTCGCGCTTTAATGTTCTCATGAGTATAACGTTGGCCGCGAGGGCTTAATACAAGCGCGTCCTTTTCTAGCACTTCGTTGGCCAGGGGGATATCGCTGGTAATCACCAAATCGTTAACATTTACCTTTTGAACAATGGTGTTGTCCGCAACATCAAATCCCTGGGATACTTGAAGCATAGTCAAAAGTGGAGATTTGGGTAGTGTAATGTGTTGATTAGCCACAAAAAAAGTCGGTGTTTCCGTTCTTTTGGCCGCTCGGCAGAGAATCTCCCTAATAACCACAGGGCAGGCATCCGCATCGACCCAGATTTTCATGGACATATAGTGACTTCTTTCTTTTATTTCGTTTTAATTCATTAATAACTATCAGCATCAATTACCGATAACTCACAAGAGGCATATTCACCTTTAGTAGCATTACCTGTGCCAGACACAATACCCTTAAAATGAAAGGAAGGGTAGACCCTAGCTTGTGGTTTTGCATACATCACATCAATGGTCTTGCCATCTTTATCCATAAAAATAGCTTGCAGAGTAAAATATTCCCAGCGTTTTAAATAAGGGTTGCGAATCGTGGCAATGCAGCGAACTTTTAGTTCACCTTTCTCTGTTTCGCTGGTGACTAACTCTGAATCATTAATTTCAAAGATAGGTTCTTGAGGGTCTTCCATAGACAGAGAAATAAAATAATAGACCAACCAAAGAATAAATAAAGTGAGCATGGCAATTGCTACAAAATGAAAAGCAGGCTTATTGTGTAAATTAGCCGAGCGTGTTTGAATTTGCCCACAGAGGTGGCATTTTAAAGCTTCTTTTTTAATATCCTGTTTACAGGCCATGCATGCTTTGGTTTCCATATTTATTTCCTCTTTAAATTTTTTCATTCACTCGTTCCCATGCTCCGGGTGGGAATGAATAAATTATTGAATTTTCAATTCGTTAGCAGCTTTCTGCATTCCCACGCGGGAGCATGGGAACGAGAGCAGTATATCGTCAGCAGTAACTAGCCATGATCCTCCGGCACATACGACGTCTTGGCGAACGGCTGTTTTCTTTTCATTGAGTAAGCCAGATGACATGGGGCCTGCGGCTAGCATTATGGTGGGTAAGTGACCAAAACTAGCCGTGGCAATCATCATTCCAGAAATAATTTTAAAGTATTAAATTGATACCAAATCACATTTTTTTCGTACCATATATTCTACTCAATCTTACGCCAACGACGTTGTCCTTTTGCCATAAGTTCGATTGCACCGGAAGGGCCTTCACTATTGGCATCATAAGTTTCTGGTAGAATACCGGATTGCTCCCACGCGGCGATAATGGGATCTACCCACTGCCATGCGGCTTCTACTTCATCGCTGCGCATAAATAAGGTTTGGTCTCCACGAACAATATCTAACAGCAGTCGTTGATAGGCATCTTGTTTGTGTTTATTGCCATTATTTAAAATTTTGCTGGTATTGAGAACCGTTGGTCGTAGTCGCATACCACCATGACCGGGTTCTTTGGTCATGATTTCGATATCAATCCCTTCGGTAGGTTGTAGTCGAATAATCAGTTGGTTTGGGTGAATGGGAGTAACTAAATTGCCAAAAATGGAATGGGGTGTTTGTTTAAAAATAAAGGCAATTTCCATCATATTATCGCGCAGTCGTTTTCCCGTGCGTAAATAAAACGGCGTGCCGGCCCAGCGCCAATTATTAATGCTTGCACAAATAGCCACATAGCTCTCGGTATGACTTTCTTCTTTATTAACATCTTCTAGGTAAGATGGCGAATCATTACCAGCGAGATATTGACCACGTATGGTATTGTTAAGTGCCTCGTGTCCCTCTAATGGCTGTAAGCTGCGCAATACTTTAAGTTTTTCATCGCGAACGCTATCGGCATCAAACGCAGGCGGTGGTTCCATCGCGCTTAAACAGAGTAATTGTAGTAAATGGTTTTGTACCATATCGCGCATTGCGCCTGAACTATCATAATATCCTCCTCGTCCTTGTAAACCCACCGATTCGGCTGCGGTGATTTGCACATGATCAATAAAATGTGAATTCCATAAAGGTTCAAACATCGCATTGGCAAAACGTAGTGACATTAAATTTTGAACGGTTTCCTTTCCTAAATAATGGTCAATACGATAGACATACTTTTCATTAAATACCGAGCGAATGAGTTTATTTAATTTGCGTGCGGAAGGATAATTGTGGCCGAGCGGTTTTTCTAGGACAACGCGAGAAGTTGAGTGTAAGTTGTGATCTTTAAGCGCGGTGATAATCGGTGCAAATAAACTGGGACTGACGGATAAATAAAAAATAACAACGCGTTCATCGATGCGAGTGTGATGGCATTTGACTAAGTTTTTCCAATCTGCCGTACTGTTGACATCGATAGTGATATAAGAAAGCAAATTTAAAAACTCATTGAGTTTATCTTGTTCTCTCTGGTCTTCAGGTATGCGTAATTTCAGTGCGTCACTAACCATGGTTTTAAACGAGGTATCATCCATTTCGGTGCGGGCACAACCGATAATGCGTGCACTATTGGGGATTTGGCCATCCGCATAGCGGTGAAACAGTGCTGGAAATAATTTTTTGCACGCTAAATCTCCGGTAGCACCAAAGACAAAGTAGTCGAAACTCTCAACTGGAATAATCGTTTTGCTCATAATCTCCTCTTAGGAGTGGTATGATGTTGGCCTGTTGTTGAGGTACTTAAAAATAATACACTAAGGTAACGATAGTTTTTTTGCTTTTGGTGTCATTCCCATGATTGGTAATTGCTCCTGCATTACTCAAAGTACCCTACGTCCTGTAGGGTAAGACGGGAATCCAGGAGTTAATTGGTATGCTTAATTCTGGATCCCCGCCTTCGCGGGGATGACACAGTATTCTTTTTAACTGCCTCGGTAGTAAGTATAGCTTGTTGTAGAGTTTAAACATTCTATATACAAAATTATATCTTATGAACTGTTACAGTTATTACGTTGCTGAAATCAGTGATGTAGGTAGTTAAAAGAGACCATGTAATTAAAAACCGTAAAAAATCAATGATTCAGACTTTTGCTATTAATAATTATCGCTCCATTCGAAATGTTGTTGCGCCCTTAGAACAATTAAATGTTGTCACCGGTGCAAATGGGAGTGGTAAATCTAATTTATACAAAGCACTCAAACTATTATCAGAGACTGCTTCGGGTAACCTAGTCAATGCCCTCGCTAGAGAAGGTGGTCTAGGCTCTTTATTCTGGGCAGGTCCTGAGTCATTTTCAAAAGCAATGAAAAATGGTCAGCAAGCCGTAGAAGGTGGAGCTCGAAAAGATCGGGTAAGACTGAAACTGGGTTTTTGTAGTGAAGATTTTGGTTATTCAGTTTCTTTAGGATTGCCACCACCGGGGCAGAGCCATAATCCTGATCCGTCTATGTTTCAACTGGATCCAGAAATTAAAAGAGAATGTATTTGGTCTGGCAGTCATTACCGGCCAGCGTCTTGCCTCGTGGATAGACAAGGGCCATTAGTCAAAGTGAGGTCAGGCCGCAAGTGGGAAGTTTATGTCCAACACATGAATACTTATGAAAGTATTTTAAGTGAAATAGCGGATCCGATTGCGGTACCTGAAATTTTTGCGATTAAAGATACTATTAAACGCTGGCGTTTTTACGACCATTTTCGTACAGACAAAGAGTCATTGATTCGTATCCCGCAAATTGGAACGCGTACGCCAGTGTTGGGCCATGATGGTCGAGATCTCGTTGCTGCTTTGCGTACCATTATGGAAGTGGGTGATCGGGAAGCCTTGCATGAAGCTATCGATGATGCTTTTCCAGGTGCGCATATCGAGATTGTTGCAGATGAAGGAACGCGTTTTAGTGTCGCGTTTTATCAGCATGGATTATTAAGGCCTTTGGATCAATCTGAGCTGTCGGATGGTACTTTGCGTTACCTCTTATTGGTTGCCGCGCTATTAACATCTCGCCCCCCTAAATTGTTAGTGCTTAATGAACCTGAGACCAGTCTGCATCCCGACTTAATTCCTGCGCTAGCACGCTTAATTATTCGAGCGTCTCAAGAAACCCAGGTATGGGTGGTGTCTCATTCTATGAAGCTTGTCAAAGAGCTGAATATGGATGCCGACTATCATGGAGTTGCACTGACCAAAGAGCTAGGTGAAACGGTGATTAAGGGGCAGGGCTTACTAGATCAACCTCCTTGGCATTGGCCTGATTAAACTCGGATTCCAATTGTTGACATTGTTACCCCAACATTGTAAGTAACTGGTATTATTTTTTTTAACTATCTCAGAGGTAATAAGATGAAATGTTACGTTATAGCAAATTATTCAATCAAAGAAGAGGAAAAGGAGAAATATCTGCCCTATCCACCAGCAGCAACAAAGACGACTTTTCAGTATGGTGGTAAAGTATTGGTGGCAAATATCAAGCAAACTTCTGAAGAAGGCTCACCGGAAAGAGTGACGGTCATACTGGAGTTTGAGTCGCGTGAGGCAGCAGAATCCTGGTATAACTCTGAAGAATACAGAAAAATACGGCATTTAAGAACTGAAACTATGACATCTGGCTGGCTACAAATAGTAGATGGCTTTGAGTTAAACGATGCCTGATCTGGTAACGGTTTGACAAACTGTGGAGTGTAAAAGCCTGTCTAAACAAAAATTGAATGGACTTAGAAATGAGTTTAATAAAGGCCTTGCGCCGGGTGAATTTATCCTGCTAAAAGCCCCCTTTGAAACACCTGATGGTGGTAATGAATGGATGTGGGTTGAAGTACTGTCTTGGAAGGAAAAGGATATTCAAGAAATTCTTAAAAACGAACTTCTTCATATTCCAGATCTTCGTGGTGGTGTAGAAGTTCAGATTAACCAAGATGATGTGTTTGATTATATACGTACCTTTGCTGATGGGCGAACAGAGGGCAATGAAACGGGTGAGTTGATTATGAAGTATCAACAGTAATTTTATTTGTTGCGGAGATGCTTAGAGAGAATACATTGTTATCCCTGGGATTGGTAATTGCTCCTGCGTTGCTGATTGCGGGAATGGCGAGGAAAGAAAGTTATATTTATATTGGCCCAATTTACCTTTTTTAAATCATTTGCTTATAAATTTAAGTATTAAGGAAACTTCGATGAAAAAAATTATTTTTAGTACCATCTTGTTTTACTGTATTCCATTGTCTGTTCTTGCTGACCAATGTGCTTGGATAGAAAAAGATACTGCAATGCACGCTGAGGCTATTCTCAAAGAGCAATCAAGCTTTTTAAGCTATTGTGAATTGTGTGGGGATAAAGATCCTACAGAAATTAACATCGATAGTGTGAGTGTTCGTCAGCCTGAGGGCAGCAATGAGTACTATGAGGTATTAATCAATGATGAAAACCATGATCTCGCTTATACCTATGTTAAGCAAGGCGATGAGTATCATAACCTTGCCATGTTAGTAGGCTGTGAAGTGTCTGGAGTTAGTGAAATATTGACATATTAGATAGCCAAAAATTTTATTCTAGCTTTCAAGTTTTAGTTACCCACTTTCCCTTGAATTAAATTAACCGCATCTTCATGTAGTATTCTTATAAAAAAGAATAGCCAGATTGCTATACCAATAAACTTTACACCATCCTCAATAAGATATTGAATGCCTCTGTTAGGAGTAAATATATCAATAAAAATAGAAAATCCAAGCGTGCCTATTGCAAGTGCTAGTATGGAAAAGTTTTTCTTTAGTATAACGGGACGAAATCGTAGGAGGTAGCCCGAAATAGCAAAGAAATAGAAGATGTAAATATATTTTTCGGAAAAATTAAATATTATAGGTGCGACATAGTCATGAATCATGAATAGGTCGTCCAGTAAAAGTAGCGCTGAGATGATAGCAGAATAAAGTATAAATAAATTATCTTCTTGGCTTTTATATCTTTTAAATAAACTAAATGAAGTTATGCATACGGTCACCGTAGCGCACCATAGTAAAATTCCAAGATTAGAAAGTATGCCTAAAAAAGGACTCACTTTATGAATGGCTGCGGGATCTCTAGTATAGTTAGCAACAGGTGTTCCTGTGGTGATGCTCACTAAAAGAATAGCAACTAAAATGAAGAGCGAAATAGAATAAATGAAAACGAGAGGTGTGCGGTTTCTCTTTATCTGACAAAAAGATTCAGCAATATAGCAGTTTAGAATGGCTTTTAGAGTTTTCTCTTCATTTTCAGGTGTCTTCATAAATACTTCGTTCTTTTGGTTATATTGATTTTTGGTGGTGTCAAGCTATACAGATATTTGTATAGAGAAATACATCGCCCTCTTAATATATGTTAGCACAAGGAATTGGTATTGTAAGAGCGGGGGTATTTTCTCTTCTTATAAGTCCACTGTATCTCGGTGGATTTATAAGCTAGCTTCAAAAATAAAAACATTGGATTTCTTCGCTGGCGACTAAGGCCAGAATCAAGGATAATGCCGACATGATTGTATTGCAGCAAATTAGTCTTCAGCGCGGTTCCCATTTACTTCTCGATAAGGCCTCCGCCACCGTACTTCCCCAGCATCGGGCCGCGATTATTGGCGCTAATGGCTGTGGTAAATCCAGCCTATTCAAATTATTACTGGGTGAGTTAAGCCTCGATAGTGGGGATATGGTTATTCCCCAGCACTGGCGGGTGTCTCATATGGCCCAGGAAGTGGCTGAGTGTCAGCGCTCGGCGATGGACTATGTCTTAGATGGTGATGAACGGCTTCGCCGAGTCGAGTCAAAGATTGTTCAAGCAAACGAGACAGAAAATCATGATCTATTAGCCCAAGCCTATGAGGAATTGGAACTGATTGATGGTTATACGGCAGAGAGTCGCGCTGGTCAGTTATTGTATGGTTTAGGCTTTAAAGCGACGGACTTAAGTAAACCGGTAACCGATTTTTCTGGCGGTTGGCGTATTCGTTTGAATTTGGCGCAGGCTTTAATGTGCCCGTCCGACTTATTGTTATTAGACGAACCTACCAATCACCTGGACTTAGATGCGACCCTATGGCTTGAGCAGTGGTTGAAAGCCTATCAAGGGACTTTATTATTTATATCCCACGATCGTGATTTTATCGATGGGGTTGCAGGGCAAATACTCCATCTTGAACAACAGACCATCAAGTCTTACACCGGTAATTATTCCTCTTTTGAAATACAGCGTGCGCAAACGCTAGCGCAACAACAAGCCAGCTATGAAAAACAACAGCAACGGATTAGCGAAATTACGCAATTTGTTAATCGCTTTAAAGCAAAAGCCAGTAAAGCAAGGCAAGCACAAAGTCGTCTAAAAGAATTGGAGCGAATGGAGAAAATTGCGCCTGCTCATGTTGATTCTCCTTTCTCTTTTTATTTTACGGAAGCGGAGAAAACTTCCGACCCTTTATTAAGCCTTGAAAAAATAGTGCTGGGTTATGATCAAGAAACCCCCATACTGACATCAGTCAATTTATCCCTGCGATCCGATACCCGCATTGGCCTTTTAGGATATAACGGTGCAGGTAAGTCGACACTAGTCAAAAACTTGGTTGGCGATCTCATCGCATTTTCTGGTCAGCGTGAGGAAAGTGAACACCTAAAAATTGGTTATTTTGCACAGCACCAATTAGAGTTTTTAGATGTTGAAGCCAGTGCTGTATTGCATATTCAACGCTTGGCAGAGTGTAATAACCAGCGCGATGTGACCGAGCAAATGATTCGCAACTTCTTAGGCAGTTTTAATTTTCATGGTGACAAAGCAACAGAAGCGATTAAGCCATTCTCTGGTGGCGAAAAAGCGCGTTTAGCGCTTGCCTTAATTGTATGGCAAAGACCGAACCTACTTATATTGGATGAGCCGACTAACCATCTCGATTTGGAAATGCGGCATGCATTAACCTTGGCATTGCAATTATACAAGGGCGCATTAGTGGTTATCTCTCATGATCGTCACTTATTAAAGAACACCGTCGATGAATTTTATTTGGTTGCTAATAATAACGTGACGGCTTTTGATGGAGATTTGAGTGATTATCAACGCTGGCTGCGAGAATCACTGCATCTATCTAATGCAGAAGACAATGTAGCCGAAAATCCTAAGCAGGATAAGAAAACTCAACGCCAGCAAAATGCTGCGCAAAGAGAGAAAATAAAGCCTTTAACACAGCAGATCAAAAAAATTGAAAAAAGTATCGATAGTCATCAGAAAAAATTAGAAAAAATTCAAGAGCAACTTGCTGATGAAATACTTTATACCGAAGATAGCAAACAGAATTTACAAGCCTTAATAAAAGAGCAGAGTGAAATTAGTGTGTTGATTGGCACACTTGAAGAAGATTGGCTGGATATTCATGAGCAGCTAGAGAATTTGAAATAGTATAAAAAAGAGCATTTATGAAAATTACAAAAGATACCGTCGTCACTTTTCACTATCGCTTATCAAAAGGTGAGCAAGAATTGGAAAACTCTCATGATGGTGATCCTATGGCTTACCTCCACGGCCACAAGAATATTATTGCTGGTTTAGAAGAAGAAATGTTAGGCCATGAATCGGGTGATGCATTTAGCGTAACCATCCCCCCTGAAAAAGCCTATGGTTTACGTAAAGAAAATACACTGCAACGCGTGCCGATTAAACACTTGCACAATGGCCAAAAGTTAAAAAATAAATTAAAGCCAGGCATGGTGGTACATATCAATACTGACCAAGGAACGAGGCAGGCAACAGTTGTAAAATCAGGGCGCTCAGTTGTCGACGTAGACACCAACCATCCTTTGGCAGGTGCTAGTTTAACCTTTGATATTAATATTGAAAGTGTGCGCGAAGCGACACCAGAAGAAATTGCTCATGGCCATGCGCATGGTGTAGGTGGGCATCATCATTAAAGTGGTATTTTTTTATAGGCTCCATGTTTTGCTCAGGCAGTCTCTTCTTGTCGCGTAATAGAACGCTTGATTATTCTGTAGAAATTTTGTTGTTCTATTTTGCGAGCTTATTCTTACCTTAAAATCTATTTTGTACTATCATGCGCGCTCATTAAACAAGTGCTAGTGCAAGGTAAATGCCTTGTGAACCCCATTTAACTCTATTGACGTTGCAAAACAGGGAGATTGATAATATGGAAACGTTTCCAAAAATAAGTCTTACGGCTAGCTTCCAGCATCAATTATTTTTTCCTGCTTACCTTATCCGCTGTTTTATTGTTGCGTGTTCTTTAATGTTAATTGCCTGTGGTGGCGGTGGTGGTGGAAATAAGGATGGCGATACACCACCACCTCCAGAACCCGAAGTGCTAACGCTTAATCTAGGTTCTCCATCATTCAGCCCAAACGTACTACCCCCATCAGGTGAATTGACGCGCGTTACCTTTGTTTCCGTTATTAGCGGAACAGCTTATCCCGATAAGCTGTTCCTTGATGAAGTCGATCAAGATGGACAAGTGCTCAATGAAAATATTGCCGAGTTGAACGACGGAGGCAATGGCGCAGATCTTTATTTGGGCGATCGCGTATACAGCGGTAGCTTAATGGTAGGTAGCCTGAATGCCGACCAAAAATATTACCGTGTTCGCGCGAGTAATGGTAACGAAACAGTTCGTTCCGGTGTGGGCAGTTATTGGGTGAGTGGATGCCCAGCCCGAGCTCGCCCCTCTAACCCTCAACAGCTAGTAGCAGATCGCCCACCGAGCGATGGCTTTATATTTGCCAATGAAGTCATGATTACCGTTGCAGATACCGTGCTTCCAGATTTAACGCAGATTAATGATTTGGCCGACCAAGTGAAAGGGCGTGTCGTGGGTTGTATACCCACACTGCGCCAATATTTGTTGGAGTTAAATACGGAAGGTCAGCCATCGGTAGAGAGAGTTTACACTGCCATCGACTCGTTATTAACAGACAACCGTGTAGTGGCTGCTGGCCCTAATGCACAAGTAATGGACCTTCCCGCTAGTGAACCTTTTGACTGCCAGGGGCAAGAGTGCCAATGGTATCTTGACCGCATTCGAGCGCCACAGGCTTGGGGGATTGCAGGTGCTGGAGATGAGCAGCAATCCGTAGCAGTGATTGATTTTGGCGTGAACTGCAATCACCCCGAGTTAGATTGTAATGGTCTGGTGCATAATCAAGACCTCCTCGACCATGGAACGGGTGTGGCCAGTTTAATCGGTGCAGATAATCTCGATAATACGGGGTTCACCGGTATTGCCTGGAATACCAATATTT
>JBNKUQ010000071.1:0-16796 GCA_050298695.1 Cellvibrionaceae bacterium | reverse complement strand
TAGCTCATTGTGGCTGGGATGGTATTATTAACCGAGTACGATAAATACCCATCCCCCGTTTATGTTACAGAGCCGAAGTACAAAAATCGATCCCGCCAGCTTGGAGGCGAAGAATTTGGCCAACTTTGGTGCCAAGAACATGTGTTGTTTTGTAAGCAAAAATGGTGGGCCTTCCCAGACTTGAACTGGGGACCTGCCGATTATGAGTCGGATGCTCTAACCAACTGAGCTAAAGGCCCTTTTTCGCTTTTAGTGCTGCTTTTTGGAGGGATGAAGGTCGGTTACCTTCTAAAAGTGCAGCGCCTCTTTGAAACGAGGCGCGCATGATACCTAATTTTTCTTAGTCATCCAAGAAACTTCTTAAATGATCTGAACGACTAGGGTGACGTAGTTTGCGTAAGGCCTTGGCTTCGATCTGACGAATACGCTCACGGGTGACGTCGAATTGCTTGCCAACTTCCTCAAGGGTGTGGTCGGTGTTCATGTCGATACCGAAGCGCATGCGCAGTACTTTGGCTTCACGGGCGGTGAGGCCAGCTAAGACTTCGCGCGTGGATTCGGTAAGGCCAATATCCGTCGTCGCTTCTACCGGCGAGACGATGGTGACGTCTTCGATGAAATCCCCTAGATGCGAATCTTCATCATCACCGATGGGGGTTTCCATGGAGATGGGTTCTTTCGCGATTTTAAGGACTTTGCGGACTTTGTCTTCCGGCATATCCATACGCTCGCCCAATTCTTCCGGTGTGGGTTCGCGGCCCATTTCTTGAAGCATTTGGCGAGAAATACGGTTGAGCTTGTTGATCGTTTCGATCATATGTACCGGGATACGAATGGTGCGGGCCTGGTCCGCAATGGAGCGGGTAATGGCCTGACGAATCCACCAGGTCGCGTAGGTCGAGAACTTGTAGCCACGGCGGTATTCGAATTTATCGACCGCTTTCATCAAGCCGATGTTGCCTTCTTGAATCAGGTCCAAGAACTGGAGGCCACGGTTGGTGTATTTTTTCGCGATTGAAATAACCAAGCGCAAGTTGGCTTCCACCATTTCTTTCTTGGCGCGACGAGCACGGGCTTCGCCAATGGACATGCGGCGATTGATTTCTTTGATGGTAGCGAGATCAAGGCCAACTTCTTCAACAATTTGGTTTAGTTTACGCTGAGAGCGCAAGATTTCTTCCTGGAAGTGCCGCAATACATCGGAGTAGTCACGCTTTTTCTTAACGACTTCTGGAATCCAATCTTCGTTGGTTTCGTTGCCTGGAAATTCCTTGATAAAGGTTTTGCGTGGCATTTTGGCTTCGCGGACACACAAGAGCATTATGGCCCGCTCTTCTTGTCGGATGCGCTGCAATATGTCGCGAGCGCTGGCATACATGGGGTCGAATTGACGAGGGGGTAGCTTGAAGAATTTAAGCACATCGCCAAGAGTACTGAGTTCTTTATCGGCTTGTTTGCTCTCACGACCATGTCGTTGGATGGCGCTTTCGGTTTTTTCCCATTGTGCTTTTAGTTCACCAAAGCGCTGTTTTGCTTCTTCTGGGTCAATTCCACTGGTGCCTTCTTCGTCTTCAGACGGGGTGTCGTCGTCACTGTTGTTTTTATCGTCGCTGTCATCTGTAGAGGGGCCTGCTGATGGTACATCATCAGTTGGGTCTAACCAGCCGGCAATAAGATCAGGTAGGCGGCGCTCTTCCTTCTCAAGTAAGGCGTATTCGTCCAATAGATTGGAAACAGCATTAGGCCAAAATGCTAAGGCTTGCATCAGGTCGCGAGTACCTTCTTCGATGCGCTTGGCAATGGCAATTTCACCTTCGCGGGTAAGTAGCTCAACGGTACCCATTTCACGCATGTACATGCGCACAGGGTCTGTGGTGCGGCCTGCTTCGGTTTCAACCGCGGCCAGGGCGGCGGCGGCTTCTGCGGCGGCAATTTCGTCGGCGGAGGAATCGCCATCGGTCATCAGTAGTTCTTCGGCATCGGGCGCGCTTTCGTATACGCGAATCCCCATGTCGTTAATCATTTGAATGATTTCTTCTATCTGATCGGGATCAGAAATGTCATCAGGTAAGTGGTCATTTACTTCGGCATAGGTTAAATAACCTTGTTCTTTACCACGTGTAATAAGTTCTTTAATACGTGACTGTTGTGTTCCGGACATGCAGGCTCCTGGTGGATGATGACGCTATTGTCGACGACGTTCGCAGAGGCTTATTTCTGCGTGGAGACCAGTTTGGTCAGTGCTTGACGGTGTCAAGCGTGGGCCAATTGAGTGATCCCGATTTTTATCAATACAATACCTGCTTGTGCCGGGTAGCAATGGCTCCCGGGGACAAATGGGCAGGGGGGGATTTAATGGCTCAATGGCAAATAATCGCGTCTCTATAGCATCTAAAAGATATTTCGCACTAAACCGAGCATTATAGTCGAAAAAGTATGCTTGATTCCACAGCAAGATGGTGGTAAAGCAAAAAAAAATCAAGGATTAAATTTGGTATGCAAATTTAGGTAGACTGATTCGCCTTGGCGGCAATGGCATTGCTATAGAGTTGTTTTTCGGCTTCGGTCCAGGTGTCGAGAGGTTTGGCGTTTAGTTGTTGAATAATATTATGACAGTCACTGTCCTGTTGTTGCTTTTGGAGATGCGCCAGTGCATCTAAAAATTCGTGTTCTGGGTTGAAGCGGTGTTCTTTATGGTCGTCTTGTTCCAGTTCGCGGATATGGTGAAACAGCAAGCCTTTGGAGAGTAGTTCTTGTAAATGTTGACCTTGCTCTGCGCCATAGGTGCCTTGCCAGTGTCCCAATATTTGGCCACTGCTGTACTCTGGGCGTTGGTGAAGAAGATCAATTAATTCCACCAATAAACGGATATTTTTGTGTTGGCTATGGCGTAAGAGCTCTATATCGTTAACGGCTTTTGCCAATGCTGGCTGAAATAAGAGCAGTGCTAGCGCCAATTCTGCCGTCGCCAAGTTAGCCGAAGGTTTTGCTTTTTCTCTTTCTCTTTCTTTCGTGTTGCTGGATATGTAATCGCTGGAGAGTCTTGTCGTTTGATAGCTTGGCCGAGAATCAGTTTGCTCGTTTTGGGCGAGGTACTCCATATGCTCCCAGCGCGCTTGTTCTGCTGCTTTGCTATTTTCTTCAGTCAATGTCTGGTGGATGGGGGGCTTTTCAAATTTTTGGTTTGTTGTATTAACCTCAGGTCTGGCAGCGGGAAGTTCACTTAATAGCTTCATCAACGCGTCAACACTGAGTTGAGTGCGGTTTGCCAGCTGCTGAAACATTAATTCTCGGTACACTCCTCTAGGTAATTGATCCATCAGTGGCGCCGCTAGTTTGCAAAGTCGCGCACGCCCCTCCATCGTTTGGGTATCGAGTTGTTGTCCCAGCTCTTCAAATAAAAAACTTTCCAAGGGGGTAGCCCCCTCGATTAAGCGGGTAAATTTATCCGTGCCGATTTGCCTGATCAGTGAGTCTGGATCTTCTCCTTCTGGCAGATAAAGAAATTTAACTTGTCGCCCATCTTCCATGGCAGGTAGGGCATTTTCCATTGCTCTACGAGCTGCCTTGCGGCCCGCATTGTCACCGTCAAAGCAAAAGACAATCTCATTGGTGAAGCGAAAGGCGCGGTTAAGGTGGTCTTCGCCGCAGGCGGTTCCCAGGGTGGCAACACCGTAGCGAATACCGTATTGCGCGAGGGCGACAACATCCATATAGCCTTCAACCACGAGTAAGCGCGGCAGTTGTTTGCATGCCTGACGTGCCTCATACAAACCATAGAGTTCTTTGCCTTTAGAGAAGATGGGGGTTTCTGGAGAGTTAAGATATTTTGGCTTGCTATCATCCAGCACTCGCCCCCCAAACCCAATGACTCGCCCACGGGTGTCCCGAATGGGGAACATAACACGCTCGCGAAAGCGGTCGTAAAGCCGCTCTTTATCTTCGTTGTGAATCAGCATGCCTGCTTCGAGTAAGCGGTCCTGTTTTTCATTGCTAGTACCCAATGTACTGGCAAGGTTGTCCCAACCGGGTGGGGCATAACCAATACCAAAGGCTTTGGCTATCTGCCCGCTGAGTCCACGGCGCTTTAGATAATCCACAGCCGTGTTTTTATTGGGGTGTGAGCGAAGCTGGTCCTGATAATATTGGTCTGCTGCTTCCATGAGCGTATAGAGGGAATTTCGGGCTTTTTCCCGAGCTAACTCGCGTTCGCGTTGTTTGGGGTCGCCGGATTGCTCTCTAGGGACATCTAGCCCTACTTGTTTGGCGAGGTAAGCGATGGCATCGGGGAAGGAAATGCGCTCATATTCCATCAAAAAGCCAATGGCATTGCCCGTTGCACCACAGCCAAAGCAGTAATAAAACTGTTTGTCGGGGCTTACGGTAAAGGAGGGGCTTTTTTCATCGTGAAAGGGGCAGCAAGCGGCATAGTTTTTACCACTTTTTTTGAGTTTAACGCGATGATCAATGACCTCGACGATATCTACGCGATCGATTAGATCGTCGATAAAGGGTCTTGGGATTATGCCTGCCATGGGGAAAGGAGTTTACAGATGACAGGCGACAGTTTACAGCGATTATTTAAAGATGTGGATACGCTTGAGTCGACGGCGTTTGCTGAAGTGATGCACGCTGAAAATACCGGTGCAGAGTAAGATAACAAGTAGTATACGCAGTACATTATTCTCGATTACAAAGAAAGACAGCGTTCCAAATACCAACATCGAGCCAATGGCTAGCACTTTGCCCTTGGTTGATATACAGCGCTCGCGCTCCCATTGGGTTACCGTAGGGCCAAACCACCGATTATTACAAAGCCAGGCATGCCATTTAGGTGAGGATTTGGCAAAGCACCAAGCTGATAGCAGAATAAAACATGTGGTTGGTAATAAGGGCAAAAAAGCACCTAAGATGCCAAGCCCTAAGGAGAGAAAACCGGTGATTTTGTAATACATTCTCATGCTGCCACCACTCAGTTGATATACGCTGTTGCTATTATTTCTTTCGTCGTCCATATTTTTTAAGAACTCTGATAGTAATAAGTATAGACGAGGATTTTTCCCAGTGTCGGGAAAATGGCGCCATTGTTTATAACTATTAGAGATTATTTAGCGGTAGGTATAGACAGCTTTTCTTTTAGTTGCTCAGAGACAAAGGTGATGGCTTGCTTACCTTGATCCAGAACTCCGGCGAGTGATAGAAAAGGATGAATCATGCCTTTATATTCTTTGAGCGTGGCCTCAACCCCACTTTCCTCTAGGCGTTTGGCGTATGCTACCCCTTCATCTCGCAAAGGGTCATGATCGGCAACAATCACTAGTGCGGGAGGCAGGTTGCTATGATCGCTGGCGATAAGTGGTGCATAGCGAAAATCGAGGCGATCATTATCGTCCCGAATGTAACATTCGTGGAACCAGAGAATGGTGGGGCGCTCAAGAAAATAACCTAAGGCGAATTTGAGTTGTGACTCGTGGTCTGCGTGAGGCGCGGTCGCCGGGTAGATCAGTACTTGGTATTGCAGCGTTATCTTGCCTTCATTGCGGGCCAAAATCGCGACAACCGCCGCTAGACTCCCTCCTGCGCTATCGCCACCAACCGCTAAGCGTTGAGGATCACCATTGAGAGAGCTTGCATGCTCGTGTACCCAGGAGAGTGCGGCGTAGGCATCTTCGACTGCGGCGGGAAATTTATTTTCAGGGGCGAGACGGTACTCGACTGATACCACAATGCAGTTTGATTGATTGGCAATTTGGCGGCAGAGCGTATCGTAGCTATCGATGTTGCCAATCACCATACCGCCACCATGATAAAACACGAGTACGGGTAGCGGGTCTGCTGATTCACTAGGGGTGTAGATTCTGACGGGAACGTCGAGCCCTTGGTGTTGAATGTGGTGATCGCTTACCTGAAATAAAGATACCCACTCAGGAGCGAGGTTGGCAGGCCGCGAGTTGTAAGTTTCTCTGGCCTTTTCTGCGCCGATCTCATGAAAACCTTTCGTGCGAAACGCATTAACAATATCGAGTAATTCTTTTGCCTGGGGATCGAGCGACATAAAGTGAGTTCCAGATAGGTTTTGAGATATTCTTTAGAGTTGCCCTTATGTTAGTGTAAACACTTTGTCATTAACTTTAACTTATGAAAGGCATCGCGTGAGATCCATCATTGCACAATTTTTAAATGTCTTTGCCTACACGCGTCAGGCCATTGTACTCGTGTGGCAAACCTCGTCAAATTACACAATATACTTGGCTTTACTCACGCTATTGGCAGGGGTGTTGCCGACGGCGATTGCCTATGTAGGTCAACTCATTGTCGATGGCGTTATTGCTGCCGCAGAGGTTTATACGTTAATGAAAGAAAGTGGTTCAGCCGTAGAGGAGGGATGGCTGGATTTATTGCCGAGTACGTTGCTAATGGTCTTTTGGGCAGAAGCAGTATTGGTGATCTTGCTGCTGGTTAGTCAGCGAGGCATTTCAGGATTACAGTCTCTGTTTCGCGGATTGTTGGGACACCGTGTCAATTGGATGATCTTAAAAAAAACACAGCAGTTAAGCCTGGCTCAATTTGAAGATTCAGAATTTTATGACAAGCTTGTTCGCGCTCGTAGAGAAGCGTCTACACGCCCATTAGGCTTAGTGAATAAGACTTTTGGCTTAATGCAAAATGCTATCGCTTTGGTCGGTTTTACCTTTTTGTTAGGACAGTTTTCTCCTTGGGTTATTGTTATGTTGCTCGTGGCCGCGTTGCCTGGTTTTGTTGCGGAAACGTATTTTTCTAATCAGGCTTTTGGCTTATTCCGTTGGCGTTCACCAGAAGCGCGACAACAAAATTATTTGGAAACGTTACTGGCTCGCGAAGATAATGCAAAAGAAGTTAAATTATTTGGTTTGGGCCGATTATTTTTAGAGCGCTACAACGCCATTTTTAAAAAGTTATACAAAGAGGATCGTGCGCTGACTATACGCCGTGATACCTGGGGCTTAGTGATGGATGTTGCAGGCAGTGTTATTTTTTACATTGCTTTTGCTTGGGTTATTCTCGCAACGGTTCGCGGAGATATCTCTATTGGACAAATGACCATGTATTTAATGGTATTTAAACAAGGGCAGAGTGCGATCAAAGCCAGTTTGAGTGCGATTAGTGGCATGTATGAAGATAACTTGTACTTGTCGAATCTCTACGAATTTTTAGATCAGCCTGGTTTGGAAACCTCGGGCGAACGCACACAAGGAGAAAGGCCGAATGACGGCATCCGTTTTGAAAATGTCACTTTTTATTATGAGGGTAAAGATACACCCGCATTGCGCAATGTTTCTTTTCATATCGCACCAGGCGGTAGCCTTGCTATTGTGGGAGAGAATGGCTCGGGTAAAACCACGCTCATTAAATTGCTGACACGTTTATATCGCCCAACGCAAGGCCGTATTTTGTTTGACGGCAGCGATTTGCAAGAGTGGGATGCTCAGGCCTTACACCAACAAATAGGCGTTATTTTCCAGGATTTTATTCGTTATCAATTACTCGCGGGTGAAAATATTGGCGTTGGCCGTGTCGATAGTATTGAGCAGGAAGCGCTATGGCAAAATGCTGCACAAAAAGGCCGAGCAGCTACATTTATTGAAGAGCTTCCCCAGCAATATCAGACGCAATTGGGACGCTGGTTTAAGAATGGACAGGAGTTATCGGGTGGTCAGTGGCAGAAGATGGCATTGTCCCGCGCCTTTATGCGAGAAGATGCGAGAGTATTAATTTTGGATGAGCCAACCGCTGCAATGGATGCGCAAGCGGAGGCCGATATTTTTAATGAATTCAGCCAAGGTATGCAGGACAAAATGACGATTTTAATCTCTCATCGTTTTTCAACCGTGAGAACAGCCAAGTATATTATGGTGATGGACAAAGGACGCATCATTGAAACGGGGACGCATACTGAGCTAATTGAGCAAGATGGTGTTTATGCTCGTTTGTTTAACTTACAGGCTCAGGGTTACTTATAAATGAGCTAGGGCTTTGCCTGGGATTTTTGAATCTTTATGCTATAGTCAGCTAAGAATAAAAAAACAGTGAGTTATCAATGTGCTGGGGTTTACATTACCTTTTGCCATTTAGCTGAGATGTTACAGCGGGTTTTATCCTCTAAAGAGAGAATATTATGAGCAAAGTCCCCTTTCATAAGAAAAAGTGGTTTGTATCTAGTAAGATTCAACGAGATCTCATTATTTATATCATCTGCTTGAGTTTGTTATCGCAAATGGTTTTGATTAGCCATATTATGGCGGCTGATATCAGCTATGGAACCTATATCGATTATGTGGCGATAATTATCAAAATATTTTTTATTGGGTATATTATTTATGGATTATGGTTATCTAATCGAATCGTCGGTCCACTAATCCGCTTGAAACAACATATGGATGAAGTGGTAGAGGGGAAAGCAAATGGGGAAATACAGTTTCGTAAAAATGATTATGGCTTAGAGCTTGCCGAATCATTTAATCAAGTTGTCAAAAAACTTAAAAAAGAATAAATAAAAAATCGTGGTACATTTAACAATTTTTATTATTTTTGATAGCTCAAGAAAAACAGCTTCTGCCAAACTTTACGGCTGAGGCCGGTACATAAATCTTCAATATCATTAGCGGCAGAGACAATTTCAGATTCAGGCATTTTTTCTGAGTACAAGGCCGCTAATTTTCCAACCAACGAAAACATTTCTGAGCAATAATCTAAATAGCGCTGCAATTCAAATTCATTTAAATTGTGTTCAGGCGAGTGTTCCGTTTTGTATTGATCAATACCGATCATTGAGGGGTCTTTGGTGAGTTGGTGCATGTCCACAACATGGGCAATTGATCGCAGATGATGTAAATCTTCTAAGACAGATCGCCGCTTTATCCGCTGTTCAAAAGTGACCAAAAAAAATAAGGCAGCACCGACGAGTACAATATCGTTAATGAGTGCTTCGGTAATTTGTATGACTTCCGCTAAATCAGGTTTGCTAAATTGCCATTCAAATAAGCTAATAGTGTAGAGGATAATCGAAGCAAAGATAACAAGAACGGCAATGACTCCTCCACGAATCCACCGGTTGGGCTTTGAAAGTAATTCGATGCGTTGCTGTGTATTGCTGGCTGTTTCGAACAACTCATTACAGACTTTGGCAATATCGGATTCGGGAAAACGCTCGAATATGCGAGTTTCCAAGCAGGCAATGGTGTGGATGATTTCGTTAAGGCTTAAGCGGGTATACATTACTTGTGACCATCCAATTTGGTGTACTTATATAGTAGATGCAAAAAGCGATGTAGAAAAGCTAAGCTATCGCCCTAAGTTTAGGTAAGTTTAGCTTTAACCAGTCCGCTCACTTTGCCAATGTCGGCGCGCCCTTGTAGTTGGGGTTTTAGTATCGCCATCACTTGCCCCATTCCCTGCATACCGCTAGCGCCGGTGGAGCTGATAGCATCATCGATTAAGGTTGCGATTTCATCTTCGCCGAGTGCTTTGGGTAGGAATTCAGTGATAACGGCGATTTCTAGATTTTCTTGCTCAGCTAATTCAGCGCGCCCAGCGTCTTCGTATTGTTTTGCTGAGTCGCGTCGTTGCTTGACCATCTTATCCAATATGGCGAGAACGCGGGCGTCATCGAGTTCTATGCGCTCGTCGACTTCGATGCGTTTAAATTCGGCTTGTATTAGACGAATAGTGCTCAGGCGCGGCTTATCCTTAGCGCGCATAGCCGCTTTCATCTCGTTGTGGATTCTGCTTTGGATCGCTGAACTCATCGTCTTACTCGCTCATGGGCATGCGTTAGTCGCATGCTGGGGTAAATCGATAGGAAGGTGCTTAGTACAGGCGATTAAACTTGCGTGATTCGCGCGATACTTTCTTTGCGTGGCGCTTAACCGCTGCAGCAGCTTTACGCTTGCGTACAGTTGTTGGTTTCTCATAGTGCTCACGACGACGTACTTCAGACAAAATACCGGCTTTTTCACAAGAGCGCTTGAAGCGACGTAGGGCGATATCAAACGGCTCGTTTTCTTTTAGCTTAACAGAAGGCATGGATCTTCCTGTGTTGGTTAAATAAGTAGTAGTAATGGTAGCTTAATATCTGCTACCCGCACTTTATTGTCCAAATTAAAGCAGGGACAGTGCAAGGGGCGCAGATTTTACACATTCAAAAGGATTACGACAAGTTTTTAAATCACTTCATTTATTGGTATTGGGAGTTTCGCTTCTTGCTCAGCCTCAGTGGCGTCAGCATCTGTTATTATGCCTGCCATCCATTATCCATAGTCCCGTGGTAGCGGGGCGCTATTAAACATAAAAATTGGCTGAATATCATGCGTGTATTGGGTATAGAAACGTCTTGTGATGAGACTGGAGTTGCACTGTATAGTAGTGAGGTAGGCTTATTGGGGCATGGCTTGTTTAGTCAGATCGACCTACATGGTGAATATGGCGGTGTAGTGCCAGAACTAGCCTCTCGTGACCATGTGCGCAAGTTGTTGCCCTTGATTGACCAGTTGCTCCATGACTGTCAACTCCAAAAAACCGATATCGATGCCGTCGCCTTTACCAATGGTCCGGGACTGGTTGGGGCGCTGATGGTGGGTGCTTGCACCGGGCGTGCACTGGCTTTTAGCTTGGGGGTTCCAGCGGTTGGCGTGCATCATATGGAAGGACACTTACTCGCCCCTATGTTGGAAGACAATCCTCCGGCCTTTCCTTTTATCGCCTTGTTGGTGTCGGGTGGGCATACGCAGTTAGTGCGTGTCGATGGTATTGGCTGTTATCGCTTGTTGGGGGAATCCCTCGATGATGCGGCAGGGGAAGCCTTTGATAAAGCCGCTAAGATGCTGGACTTGGATTATCCCGGAGGACCTCATATTGCTCGCTATGCCGAGAAGGGGCAAGCGGGCCGCTTTATATTTCCTCGCCCGATGACGGATCGCCCAGGTTTGGACTTTAGCTTTAGTGGCCTGAAGACCTTTACCCTGAATACGGTCACTGAGTACGCTGAAGCCAATGGCTTGCCTGATGAACAAACTTGTGCGGATATCGCCCATGCTTTCCAAGAAGCGGTGGTAGATACTTTGGTCATCAAATGCCGTCGAGCACTAGAGCAGGAAGACTTAAAGCGGCTGGTTATTGCTGGCGGTGTGTCGGCCAATACTCGCTTGCGTGAGCGCTTGGAAGCGGCATTAAAAAAAATTCAATCCTCGGTTTTTTACGCTCGCCATGAATTTTGCACCGACAATGGAGCCATGATTGCCTATGCCGGTTGCCAGCGTTTATTAGCGGAACAAAAAGAGCATTTAGGTGTTCAGGTGAAAGCTCGTTGGCCACTTGAATCCTTAGCTCCATTGGCCCAAGGAGCGTCGCAAGATGGATAAAATCTTAATACAACAGTTGAAGTTAGAGACAATTATAGGGTTGTTTCCCTGGGAGCGGGAAGTGCGCCAGCGCTTGTTTGTCGATATAGAAATTGGTGCGGATATCAATGATGCGGCGGCGAAAGATGATTTAGATTGCACTATTAATTATGCTGATGTTTGCGATCGTGTCGCCGCCTTAGCGGATGATGGAAAATTTAAACTCATCGAAACCTTTGCTGAAAAAATTGCAGCCTTGGTGTTAGGTGAATTTGCCGCGCTGTGGGTAAAAGTTCGTGTAAATAAAGTAGATGCCTTGCCTCAAGTCGCCAGCGTAGGTGTTGAAATTGAGCGAGTAGCACCATGACTCAAGTCGCCATTGGTGTAGGGAGCAATTACAAGCGTAACCAAAATATTGCGGCGGCTTTAGATAAGTTGTATGAGCGATGGGGCGAACTGCTCGTTTCTCCCGTGTATGAAAGTCTTGGAGAGCCTTCAGCGGAACGGTTAAACAAAGCATCAGCGGAACGGTTAAAAAAAACATCAGCGGAATTGTCAAAAAAGCCATTATCAGAGCAGGAAGCGTGCATCAATCCCTCGTTATACTACAATTTGGTTGTTATTCTTCATACGGATATGGATGTCGTTGCCTTAAAAAAATTATTAAGAGAAATAGAGTGTGAATTAGATCGTCGGCGTGATACTCGTGATGTCACTATCGATTTAGATATACTTTTGATTGATGACTGGATTGGCGCGATTGAAGAGAGCACTATTCCTCACCCCGATATAGAATCTTGTCCTTATGTATTGCGTCCTCTCGCAGATCTCTTGCCTAATGTTCAGCATCCCGTCTTAAAAAAAACATTTAATGATTTGTGGTCTGACAACCATTCAGAAAAAACACTGACGCCGGTTGATTTTGTTTGGCGTGATAAAGTCTTATCGGTGTCGGCTTGTATCCCAATAATCTGAAGGCTAGAAGTTAGAAGCTGTCTTAATCCCTATAGCACAGCGCAACCGATTGCTGCCAAAGCTGGACATTTTATCAAAATCTTGTCGGGCAATAGGTACGTGTTGACAGTCTAAGGGAAGTTGCCATTTTTCATCAACATCAGGGTCGTGGACATAAAAACAGTCACTGTCGTATCCAGTAATCAATACCCAATGAGGCGCTTTTTTTCCGTCAAGACGATAAGTGCTAATCAGAATCAAAACGGCATAGTCGTCATTAAGCCATTGTTCAATTTGTTGCTGATTAATATCGCGGTAATCAATATGAATGCTATGTTCATTGCACTGTTCTAAAAATTGTTGATGAACAACACGCATAATGTGTTTTTTTTCTTCTTTACGTACACCATCGGTAAAAAGTGCTTGTGTGGTATTGAGTACTAATTCAACGTGAAACCCGCGGCGCTTTGCGGCCACTGCTAAACCAAAAGGGTGAGTGCCACCTAAACCGGATGTCATAAAAATCGTGGTGGATTCTCGCCAAATATCTAATTCCAAAACTTGTTGGCATTTTACGGAGGCGTTTAACTTGCACATCGCCATCATTAATGCGGCTGGTCCACAAGTAAAATCGGTGGTTTGTTTATACCATGTGATCGCTTGGTTTTGAGTGTTTTCTGGCGCATAGCGAATGGTTTTCTGCATGCGTATAGCGTCACTATCATCTTCATAGTAGTGACTATATTCCCCGAATTTTCGATAGCCTTTAGTTTCGTACAACGCAATGGCTTTATGGTTGCTTTTTGAAACTTCTAATCGCATAAATAAGCGACCTTCCTCTTCGGCATGGGCTTCAATGGCTTTCATTAATTTTTTTGCAATAGATAGTCCTTGCATTTCAGGCAATACGGCAAGTGAATAAAGACGTGCCAGTCGTGTCCCTTGATTCAGAAAGCATAATGCGTAAGCGACGACCTTAGTATTTTTGACATCGTCGGAATAGTCGGCAACGAGAAGAATGCAGTGCTCATTTTGCAAATGGTATCGAAAACGACGGCGGTTTAAGCGGTCAATGGAAAAACATCTTTGTTCAATAACGACTAATGCATCCAGGTCTTCTTGTTGAGCCAAACGAATATTAAGAAATTGACTATCTAGATTCATAGCGACACATAAAATTATTATAGGGACAATTTAAAAGAATGCTGCCGTCATACCCGCGCAGACGGGTATTCAGTGTGGTGGTGGCCTCTTTTGCTCTAGATTCTCGCCTGCGCGGGAATGACGGCGAGTATAATAAATGCATTAATTGTTACCTTTTGTGTTATCTCGACTATAAACGTCAAAAAATAGTAGTAAGCGTTGAGCTTTATTGCTCCTGGCAAATGCTAGCGCTTAGAAGCCAAACCTCTTGCCTCCAGGCGGCGCAAAAATTCAGCCATAATTTGCATATACAATTCCTCGCCTAAATATTTATCTTCAACCCCATGCTCAATGCTTGGATTATCGTTCACTTCGAGTACATAAGCTTTGCCGTTGACTTCCTTGATATCAATACCATATAAACTTTTCCCAACAACTGCAGCAGCATCTAGCGCAGCTTTTAAAACATGGCTGGGTACTTCAAAGGTAGGTAGTGCATCAAAGCCACCACTGGTGTTGCGCTTTGCTTGGTGGTTGTAAATTTGCCAATGATTCTTCGCCATAAAATAACGGCAGGCATAGAGCGCGCGACCATTAATAATACCAATGCGCCAATCGTATTCCGTTAATAAATATTCTTGTGCAATATAGAGTGCTGATGCCGATAATAGATGAGTCGCTTTTTCGAGTAATTCCTCACGATTTTTAACCTTATATACCCCGCGTGAAAAAGCACTTTCCGGCATTTTCAGTATCATTGGATAGTTGAGGGTAGATTCTAAGTGATCTAGTGTCGATAGCTCGGCATCACTGAGTGTATATGTGCGTAAGCTGGGAACTTGGTTGTAGCTAAAAGCATCGTGTAAATACACCTTGTTGCAACAGCGAAGTATAGACGCAGCATCGTCGATAACAACGAGCCCTAATTTTTCAGCTTCGGCGGCAAAACGATAGGTGTGATGGTCTATTTGTGTCGTTTCGCGGATAAAAAGTGCGTCGTATTGACCAATACTGGTGAAATCATTGGAGGTAATAGTGGCAATACGGATACCTAGCTTCTCTCCTGCTTTGATAAAACGATTAATCGCACCTTTGTTACTTGGTGGTGCTTGTTCTTCCTCGTTAATAAGTATCGCCATTTCCCAGCGATATTTTTTCCTGTCAGATTTCGAGCGCCAAATAGTTTGTGCGCAGTGTTCGAGTGTACTTAAACAAAAATTTTTATTGCTTTCCTCTAAGTCAGTTAATACCACTTGGCTCAGTGTGGCCTGTAGTTGTTGTTGTATTGATTTTAAGTGTAACTTTAAAACGGGTAGGCGGTATTCTTGAAAAGCCCAGTTTGCTAGTTTTTGAAAGCGGGTATCCTGAGTTTGCCCCATGCAAATAATAATCGTGTCATCAAAACTCTCTTTTTGCTGCGCTTTCGGCAGTAAATTTTTATCGATAATGATGGTAAGTATTTTGCTATTCAGCTCATTGATGACTTTAACGCTGGGCAACACATGGTGATCTCTTGCCTCGGCGAGAAGTGAGCAATAATAACCTTGGCTAAGGTAGCGAGTGGTATCACATAAGTTAATGATGCGCGTTTTTGTCTCGTTTAGCTTGGGATAGTCGTGTAAGTAGGTTTTAAAACTAATGATATCAAGAGAAGTGTTTTCAAATAATATGGGGTCATCAACAACAAATAGAGTGGCGATCATAGAGTCCTTATTGAGTGTCAGCGGATAATAGGAGTGGCTGCTTGAGTGTAGGATAAAAAATGGCTTTATACGATATTGCTAGATTGCCTGCAAATATTTTATTGCTTCCTTTGATAACTTATTTATAACATTTTGCTACCAAGACATTTAAAAAGAATACATCGTCGTCCCCGCGCGGGTGGTTAAACGTATTGATTAGCACCTGGATTCCCGCCTGCGCGGGAATGACGACGAGAAGAAAGTTATATTGATATTAACTCAGTGTACTCTTTTCACTTGTTAATAAATGAGTCAATAAGGCCGGTCGCAAATAGGAATTGGTGGAGTCGCCTTGGTTATAAATATAAGCTTCGGCCGCCATCGACCGCTAGAATTTGTCCGGTTATGTAAGGAGCGTCTTTGATAAAAAATAAAACGGTCCTGGCAATATCATCTGCGGAACCTTCTCTGGCAAGAGGGATTTGTTCCAAGATACGTCGTTTTTCCTCTTCCGTATGTTCGGCTGTATTTTCAGGCCAGATAATGACACCAGGCGCCACCCCATTGACGCGCACCTCGGGTGATAATTCTCGTGCTAGTGATTTAGTTAGCATAGCAATACCGGCTTTGGCGATTGTGTAAGGGCTAAAGTTTAGCAGAGGGCGTTCCGCATGAATATCAACGATATTAACAATGCAGCCTTGTTGCTTCTTGAGTGCCGGAGCAAGCGCTTGGGATAGGAAAAAAGGGGCTTTGCTATTACTTGCTTGCAAGTCTTCCCACTGAGCTTCAGACACTTCTTCGAAGGGAGTGGGGTAGTAACTAGAGGCGTTATTTACCAATACATCTAAGCGTCCCCATGCGCCTAAAGTCGTTTGCGCTAAAGATTGTAATGAGTGGAGTTGGCTTAAATCAGCTTTGATGGTGAGAGCGGAGTTAGTTCTTAATTGATTCAGTTGTGCTGCGAGTGCAATGGCCTCTTGCTCAGAACGCAGAAAATGAATTGCCACATTAAAACCATGTTGGTGTAGTTGCCGAACAATCTCGGAACCAATGCGACGGCCACCACCGGTAACTAGTGCAACTGGGTTTGACATGTAAAATCTCACTTAACGTTGATCAGGTCTAAAATACATAAAACTGAGACTATGTTAACGTATTTTTATTGGTCCTGTTACCACTATTAGCCAGCTCTGAAAAACGCGTCCTGGGAGTACTGGTTTTCTGGTCGAAGATTTTATGGGATTAACTATCTATTCTTTTGTTAACAATGTACTAGGTATTTTTCATGGCCGGCTAATTAAATATTCGCAAGGGGTACAGAGAAAATTTAGTTGACCCTTCCCGGCTTATGCGGCAAACTGACCGCTGTTATTGGTTGCTAACTCATTTTATTACTCATGTTAATTTATTCCGCCAAAGTTTCTCTACCGTCTTTCTGCTTTTTTGCATCAGTGGCGATTGCGGCCGTGCGTGTGCTGCGCTGGCCTACGGTTTATTTGCGGTTTTAATATGAATTGAATTTCACGATTAGACAAAGCCGCAGCGTTAAACCTGCGGCTTTTTTTTTACCTGTGTAACGAAGAACGAAAGGAAATCGAAATGATGAATATCATTGCGTATCTTACATTAATTGTTATTT
>JBNKUQ010000070.1:0-16904 GCA_050298695.1 Cellvibrionaceae bacterium | reverse complement strand
GAAAATTTGCTTAAGCCTGCTTTAGCGCGTGGTGAATTGCGTACGATCGCTGCAACTACTTGGGCAGAGTATAAAAAATATTTTGAGTCTGACGCTGCACTTACAAGGCGCTTCCAAGTTGTAAAAATTGAAGAGCCTACAGAAGAACTTGCTATTACAATGTTGCGAAGTATCGCCCCAACGTTGGAAAAGCATCACAATATTACGGTATTAGATGAGGCGGTTAGTGCGGCAGTAACCTTGTCGCACCGATATATTCCTGGCCGTCAATTACCTGATAAGTGTGTTAGTTTGTTGGATACTGCCTGTGCTCGTGTCAATTTAAGTTTAAGCACTAAGCCCGATTCAATCGAAGCTCATGAACGACAAATTAGTGACATTGAATTTCAGGTAACTCGTTTGGAATCTGAAGTGGCTTCAGGAATCGATCATAGTGAAAAAATAGCTGAGTTAGATCTAAAAAAAGCGGCGCTGGAATCTAAGCTAATTGAGATTCAAGAAAAATGGAATCAAGAGAAAGAGTTAATCGCTAAGATTACTGGTTATCGAAAACAGTTAGAAGAGAAAAATTCAGTATTTGATGATTCAAAAGAAGACGTGAGTGAAGAAAAAATTCAATCAATCATTGCAGATTTGAGAACTCAGCGCGCTGAGTTAGCGAATATTCAAAGTAATAACCCTTTAATGTTTGAATGTGTTGACGCGCAAGTGGTCGCAGAAGTTGTTGCCGATTGGACAGGTATTCCTGTGGGTCGTATGCAGGCTGATGAAATTGATAGTGTAATGGCTTTACAGGATTACATGCAGAAGCGTGTTGTTGGACAGCCACATGCCTTAGAAAAAATTGCGAAAACCATGCAGACTGCTCGAGCTAAGTTAAGTGACCCTAGTAGACCTTTGGGTGTGTTTATGTTAGTCGGTCCAAGTGGGGTGGGTAAAACAGAAACTGCACTGGCGTTGGCCGAACAGTTATACGGTTCGGATCAAAATATAACAACAATCAACATGTCTGAATTTAAAGAAGAGCATAAAGTCTCTCAGTTGATGGGTTCTCCTCCAGGATATGTTGGCTATGGTGAAGGCGGGGTATTGACCGAGGCGGTTAGGAGAAAGCCTTACAGTGTTGTTTTGCTGGATGAAATTGAGAAGGCTCACCCTGGCGTACAGGATATTTTTTATCAGGTATTTGATAAAGGTATGTTGCGTGATGGTGAAGGGCGTGATATTGATTTCAAGAATACCGTTATTATTATGACCAGTAATACAGCTAGTGAGCAGATAGAACAGTTGTGCATGGATCCTGATACTAAGCCTATGCCAGACAGTTTAGTCACTGCAATTGCTCCCATTCTACGCGAGACTTATAAACCAGCTTTCTTAGGTCGTATTAATATCATTCCTTACTACCCACTGGAGCAGGACGTATTGGGTAAAATTGCTCAAATGCAGCTTGAACAAATTAAAGGGCGTATCCAATATAACTATCAAGTTTCTTTGACGTATAGCAAAAAACTAATTGATCATATTGTTAAACAGTGTGAACAGTCAGATGTAGGAGCAAGGCAAATTTCATTATCTTTAAACAATACACTTTTGCCTCAAATGTCACAGGTTATTTTATCTGCTTTGGCTAAAGAAGAGGCTTTTGAAGAAATTATGGCTGACCTTGATAAGAATAATAATTTTGTTATTAAATTGAAAAATAGCCAGTTGAAGTCTTCAAAAAAGGCTAAGGAAAAGAAACATGCCACGGTGTAATAAGGTGTAATAAAAAATTCTTTGATAGATGTTAAACTGTGATCTTATTCACGGTTTTGCGCCGTGAGCTAGGTTAACCTAGCGTCGGCATTCGCTTGATGTAGAATGCCGGTTTTAATTATTACCATTTTAAATTGATAAGGAAAAAGGAACATAATTATGTCTATTTTTGTAAACTATGAAGGTATTAAAGGTGAAGCTTCAGATCCTGGTCATAAAGACTGGATGGATGTTGAGACTATCTCTTGGGGTGTAGGACGTAATATCACTTCAGCGACTTCTACTCAAGGTGATCGTGAATCTTCTAACGCCGTAATTCACGATTTACAAATCACTCGCTTGATGGATAAGTCAACTCCTAAGCTTTTCATCGAGTCTTGCTGTGGAACAGGTAAAGAAGTTAAAATCCATTTAAGCAAGACTGGTACTGGTTCAGGTACTGATGTTTACATGGAATACACTTTGAAAAATGCACTTATTAGTAACTACAATGTTACTGCAGCTACTCAAAGTACTGAACGACCACTAGAAACATTAACTATCAGCTTTATCGACGTTGAAGTGAAATACACTCCATACGATGAAGATGGTAATGCTGAAGCTTCAATCGCTGTTGGTTTCGACACGGCTACTAACACTAAGCGTTAATTTATAGCTTCTTTGTAATATAAGCCAGCGTGTCTTACCGCGCTGGCTTTTTTGTTTTATTCTCTCTTTATTTGTATCTTCTCTAATCTTTAATAATTAGATGCATTTTTCTAAAAAGTTTTTTCGGTCTGGGCAATTAGCATAATCTTTTCGTATGATTGTTTATTGTGTTCATGCTTTGGATATATTGAATAATCGAGAACTTTAACATCGTTTAGGGTGTGAGTATCTACATCATTGTTGTCTGGTCCATAAGGAATTTCTAAAGTCAGCGTCTTGATTGGTTGGCCTCTATATAGTCCCTGAAACATCAGCTCTTGTAGATAGGGTTCTTTGTGATTTGGGGCGAGTCGACGAAGAAGGGTGATGCCAATAGGATAGTCGCTATCAATTGAACGCCAAGTGACCATGTCAATTTCGACCCAATTATCCTGGTCAATGTCGGACTGGGTTTCTTCGATAGGGTGCAAGTAAATAGCCATAGCGGACTCCTCATCACTGGTTCTATCTTGGAAATAAATTCCAATTGTTATTAAAGTGTAGGCGTTTTTTTACATTTTGTAACGATTTAGGTGTCCTAGGCTACTAGTAAAGAGCTTGTTTGATGAGTAATTTTTTAATTAAGCACTTTAAATTCAATAGCTTATAACTTTTTGTAATGAGCCGTTTTTAATTGTTTGTGCAGTGTTGTTGCTATTCATGTTTTCAAATTGATCTAAAAGTCTATTCTTTTGGTTATAATGTATTCGTTTATTGTTGAGCAAGCCTTTGCTGGTCAATAGACTAGCTTTCGATTACGTAGAATAAAACATATGTGCATTTTCTTTAGTAGATATCGTCATCTCCTTTTGGTTTTTATATTTTTTCTTGGTTGGTTTGTTTCTTTAGATGCGTGGCCCGATCTTCACGATCCTATTATTGTAGGTGGCGATTATAATTTCCCTCCCTATGAATACGTTGACAAGCACGGCAACCCCACAGGCTATAACGTGGAATTAACACGTGCTATTGCTGAGGTGATGGGTATGGAAATAGAAATTCGCCTTGGTGATTGGGACGATATGATCGGTGAGTTAAAGCGGGGTGAGGTTGATGTCCTTCAGGGAATGGTTGCCTCTGATGAGCGTAAAAAAACATTTTCGTTTAGTTCTCCTCACGCCATTATTCATCATTCCGTGTTTGCTCGTGTAGGTACTCCTGCGCCTGATGGTTTAGAAGGTTTAGCAAATCGTGAGGTGATGGTACAAAATAAAAGTATCATGCATGAGTATCTGCTCCAAAATCAGGTAAATGCGATTATTTTTCCTGTTACCGCGCATGTTGATGCATTGCGTGCTTTATCGTCAGGGGAGCACGATTATGCATTGGTTGCTAATTTGCCAGGCTTATATTTAGGTAAAGAATTTGGTTTGAGCAATTTAGCTTTGGTTGGGAAGCCATTTACCTCTCAGCGCTATGGTTATGGGGTTTTAAAAGGAAATGAATCTCTAATCGCGCAGTTTAGTGAAGGCTTAGCTATACTAAAAAACACGGGAAGGCAGCAGGCAATTTATGACAAATGGTTGGGAGTATTAGAGCAGCCACAAACAGCACCTTGGCAGCAGTTTGGTTTATGGGCTGTGATCATATCTATATTGCTTTTATTAATTACGGGCGTCGTCATGTTTTGGAATCATACGCTCAGGACTCAAGTGGGGAAGCGTACTCAAGAGTTGCATCAACATCAACAGCAATTAATACAGGCCGATAAAATGGCGTCTCTTGGTATATTGGTGTCTGGGGTCGCACATGAAATTAATAATCCTACTGGGTTATTGTTATTGAATTTACCTTTGGTAAATGATGCTTGGCGAGATTCTCAAAAAGTGTTGGAAGCGCATTATCAGCAAGTAGGTGATTTTGAGTTGGCGGGTTTGAAATATTCGCGTCTACGGGATGAGTTACCAATGGTGTTGGAGGAAATGACGGGTGGGGCGACAAGAATTAAGCGTATTGTCGAAGATTTAAAAGATTTTGCTCGTCATGATGCCGTGGACAATGATAGCCCTATTAATGTTAATGATGTTGTTGCAACGGCCATTCGTTTGGTGGATACGAGTATTCGCAAGTCAACACATCGTTTTCTTGTTGACTATGATAAAAATATTCCGTTAATTAATGTCAATGCTCAGCGAATAGAGCAGATTATTATTAATTTAATTCTTAATGCATGCCAAGCATTGACCAGTGTCGATCAAAAAGTGTCAGTAACAACGGCCTATATTAAGCAGAGTCGAAAAGTTACCATTACCGTCGCAGATGAAGGCTCCGGTATTGACAAAGAAAATTTAACAAAACTTACGGACCCTTTTTTTACTACGAAGCGTGATCACGGTGGTACTGGATTGGGACTTTCAGTGTCTGCTGGGATTGCCAAGGCTTATGGTGGAGAATTAATTTTTTCTTCAAAAAAAAATGTGGGGACTCAAGTGCGATTAGAGTTGCCGGTAACTAAATAATAAATGAAAAATAATATGAGTGATTTGATTTATCCTGAATTTAAAGTTCTTTTAATTGATGATGAGCTATCCTATTTGCGCAGTTTACGTTTGTTGCTAGAGCGCAAAGGGGATATCAACAATGTTTTGTTGTGTGAGGATGGTCGTCAAGCGCTAGATTTACTGGCCAGTGAAAATGTTGGTGTTGTGTTGCTAGACTTAACGATGCCCCATATTTCTGGTATGGATATACTAAAAATTATTAGCGAAGAGTATCCTGAAGTCGCGGTTATTGTTATTAGCGGGTTGAATAATGCGGACTCAGCCGTCTCGGCGTTAAAAGCAGGCGCATTTGATTATTTTGTGAAAACAACGGAAGAGGGGCGTTTGATAGAGGGCGTGAAACGTACCATACTGATGCAACAGATGCGTCGACAGAATACCTCACTACAACAGCGCATTTTAACGGACCGCTTAGATCATCCAGAAATTTTTGATGGTTTTGTTTCAAAGAATAAAAAAGTCAATGCAATATTTCATTATGTAGAATCAATAGCGCCGAGTATACAGCCTCTGTTAATTACAGGAGAAAGTGGTACGGGAAAAGAGTTGATTGCCAAAGCTTGTCATGAGGCCAGTGGCCGTAAAGGGGCTCTAGTGACTGTTAATGTGGCCGCTTTAGATGATGAGCTATTTGCTGATACATTATTTGGGCATCAGCAAGGGGCCTTTGCCGGGGCAACGACGGAACGCAAAGGCTTGATTGATCAAGCGGCTAATGGCACTTTATTTTTAGATGAAATTGGTGAACTCAGTAAGCAATCACAAGTAAAGTTATTGCGTTTGTTGCAGGAGGGTGAGTACTATCCTTTGGGTAGTGATCTGCCAAAGCGTTCACGTGCTAGAATTATTGCTGCTACACAACAAGAGCTGGATGAGCATTTGCAAGATGGCTCATTCCGAAAAGATTTGTACTACAGGCTATGTACTCACAGTATTAAATTACCTCCTTTGCGTGCGAGAAAAGAAGATATTCCTTTACTTCTCGATTTTTTTATCGCGTCAGCTTCTAAAGAATTGGATAAACCAATACCGACATATCCACCAGAATTACCTGTATTGCTTAGCAATTATAGTTTTCCTGGTAATGTGAGAGAGCTGAAGTCTATGGTCTGCGATGCGATTAGTCGTCATCGCTCTCGATTATTATCCATGGAGGTTTTTCGTGTAATAATTGATGCTGATCTGCAAAAGCCAGTAGCAATGCCTGAGAATGCGGTTCAATTTCATCCTGATTTACCGTTACCATCTCTAAACGAAATGGACGAACACTTGATTGAAGAGGCAATGAGTCGGGCAGGACATAACCAGTCATTAGCTGCTCGTATGCTAGGTATTTCGCAGCCTGCTCTCAGCAAACGACTGAAGAAAAAGCACCTATTGGGTTTGGGTGAATAGTAGATTAGTTCTATTACTTGAATCTGGGAAATATAATCTCAGCCATTAACACCATTGCTGTCGGGTTACTGGCTGAGCTGAAAAATTTACGATGTTAATTTTTCAAAAACAAGGCAGGCATTTGTGCCACCAAAACCAAAGCTATTGGATAGTACTCGGTTTAGAGGTCTATCCTCGCGTTCCTGCGCAATGGGAACACCTTCAGCCGCATCGTCCAATGTTTCGATGTTAGCAGAAGCACAAATGAAATCATTTTCCATCATTAGTATGGAGTAAATGGCTTCTTGTACTCCTGTTGCTCCCAACGAGTGGCCTGTTAGCGACTTGGTTGAACTGATCGTTGGGATCTTATCCCCAAACACTTCTTTAATGGCTTTAAGTTCTGCAACGTCTCCCACAGGTGTGCTAGTTCCATGGGCGTTAATGTAATCTATAGGGGCATCAATATTTGCCATTGCTTGGCGCATGCAGCGAGCGGCACCTTCACCAGAGGGGGCAACCATGTCATAGCCATCTGATGTAGCACCATAGCCTACAACTTCAGCATATATTTTAGCGCCGCGGGCCATAGCGTGTTCGTACTCTTCAAGTACAAGGCAGCCGCCACCGCCACCAATTACAAAGCCATCACGTTTAGCGTCATAAGCGCGAGATGCTTTTTCTGGATTGTCGTTATAATTGGTTGACAGGGCACCCATGGCGTCAAACAAGCAGGTCATTGACCAGTGTTCTTCTTCACTACCACCAGCGAATACAATATCTTGTTTGCCAAGTTGAATGAGTTCCATGGCGTTACCAATACAATGTGCGCTTGTTGCGCATGCTGAGGAGATGGAGTAATTAACTCCTTTGATTTTAAACGGGGTCGCTAAACAGGCAGATACAGTACTTCCCATTGTCTGCGTGACTCTGTATGGGCCAATGCGTTTCACGCCTTTATTGCGGAGGATATCGGCAGCTTCGACTTGGTTTCTTGACGAAGCGCCACCAGAGCCCATAATAATACCCGAGCGTTCATTAGATACGCTGTCTTCATTGAGCCCTGAATCAGTGATCGCTTGTTCCATAGCGATGTATGCAAACGCGGCAGCATCGCCCATAAAGCGCAGAACCTTGCGGTCAATATGCTCGGCTAAGTTAATTTCTACATTGCCTGCTATGTGGCTACGCAAACCCATTTCGGCATAAGCTTCTTGAAAGCGAATACCTGAACGGCCTTCACGCAAGGCTTTTAGTACACTAGTCTTATCATTTCCCAGGCATGAAACAATACCTAGGCCAGTGACAACAACTCGCTTCATATAAGCACCTCAAAAGTAATATTGCTACACATTATGACATATTCACCCGTGATGTTATTTAAGACTTTTATGGGGGTGTCATATAATAAAAATGATAGTTTAACCCCTTCTTAAAAGGAGTTTGTGTTAGAAAATAGGCCTACTCGTAAATCTTTGGCAAAGTAGATGTCTTTCCCATCAACTGATACGCGGCCATCAGCGATCCCCATTATCAATTTACGTTCAATAACGCGTTTTAAATGAATGTGATAAGTAACGAGTTTTGCTGAAGGTAATATTTGGCCTGTAAATTTCACTTCGCCTGAGCCAAGTGCTCGACCACGCCCTGGGTTGCCGCGCCAACCGAGATAAAAGCCAACTAGCTGCCACATAGCGTCTAAGCCTAAACAGCC
This sequence comes from Cellvibrionaceae bacterium, assembly GCA_050298695.1. Taxonomy (GTDB): domain Bacteria; phylum Pseudomonadota; class Gammaproteobacteria; order Pseudomonadales; family Cellvibrionaceae; genus CANLBN01. Next base: position 8,870 of record JBNKUQ010000070.1, on the reverse strand, counting down.
AGGCATAACAGGATCGCCAGGAAAATGACAGTCAAAAAACCATAGTTCAGGCGCGATGTCGAGCTCTGCTATAATCTCGCCCTTGCCATATTCGCCACCTATTTTAGAGATATGTGGAATGCGATCAAGCATTAGCATATTGGGCATAGGTAGTTGAGCATTGCCTGGGCCAAACATTTTGCCTTCCCCGCAAGCGAGAAGGTCTTCTTTGGTGTAGGCGCTTTTTGGTTCAAATGGTTGCATACTGGCATCCGCGTCAGAGTGTAAGAAGTTCTAAACCCCCATTGGACTTAGAAAGGCGCTGTATTTTACCGGTTGGTGAAGCGATGTCTAGACTTAGCTTGAGATTAACGGGTGGAGAGTTGTCGCTATACTCGTCGCACAATAACACGCTGTTTGTGATATTGTATCCACCCAGAACCATGTAGTACACTTTTTATACAATTTAAGGTAAGGAATTCCCAATGATCAAGAAATGTCTTTTTCCTGTAGCAGGTTATGGTACTCGCTTTTTACCAGCCACCAAGTCTATGCCTAAAGAAATGCTGCCAATCGTAAATAAGCCTCTCGTTCAGTATGGCGTTGAAGAGTCGCTTGAAGCCGGGTTGTCAGAAGTTGGCTTTGTGACTGGCCGTGGCAAGCGAGCAATTGCCGATCATTTTGATGTTAATTACGAGTTAGAAAAAGAGATTGCGGGTACCAGTAAAGAGCAATATCTAGCGAGTATTCGCAATGTAATGGATAAAGGCCAGTTCTCGCTAACAAGACAAAAGTCCATGAAAGGGTTGGGAGATGCCATTCTCAACGGGCGTAGATTAATGGGCGATGAAGCTTTTGGTGTGGTTTTATCTGATGATCTTTGTTTAACAGAAAAAGGTGAAGATGGGGTACTTTTGCAAATGGTGAAATTGTTCAAACAATTTCGCTGCAGTATTGTTGCTATTCAAGAAGTCCCTGAAGACCAAATTAGTAAGTTTGGTGTTATCGCGGGTGATAAAATCAAAGATGGCCTTTTTCAGGTAACTGATATGGTTGAAAAACCTTCTCCTGATGATGCACCGAGTAATCTAGCGATTATTGGTCGTTATATATTAACGCCAGATATTTTCGATATCATCGAGTCAACGGTACCAGGGAAAAATGGTGAAGTACAGTTGACGGATGCTCTGTTAACACAGGCTAAAAATGGCTGTGTAATGGCTTATAAATTCAAGGGGCGTCGTTTTGATTGTGGTAGCGTTGAAGGTTTTGTTGAAGCGACAAACTATGTTTATGAAAATGTTTACAAGGCTTCATAACGACGTTATACCTTACAAGTTACAATGCTATTAACTAATCTTTTAATAGGGTGCAAGTAAAGACATTATGACAACATTAAGTTGTTTTAAAGCTTATGATGTTCGTGGCCGAGTTCCAGATCAATTAAATGAAGATATCGCTTATAACATAGGTCGTGCCTTCGTTGATTTTCTTCAAGCAAAATTTGTTGTAGTGGGCCATGATATTCGTTTGACGAGTAAATCCTTGACTCAAGCGTTAGTTAATGGCATTACCGATGGTGGCGCAGACGTTTTGCATATAGGACAGTGTGGTACAGAAGAGGTTTATTTTGCAACCTTTAATAATCCTGTCGATGGTGGCATCTGTGTTACAGCTAGCCACAATCCCATGGACTACAATGGAATGAAGTTTGTGCGGGAAGGATCTAAACCTATTAGCGGTGATACTGGACTGTTAACTATTAAATCTTTAGCCGAATCAGGTCAGTTTAATTCCAGTGAGACCAAAGGTAAGGTGACCTATTTAGATAGTCGACCAGATTACGTGCAACATCTGCTTAACTATATTGATGTTTCTAAGTTAAAGCCGTTAAAAATTGTTTCAAACCCAGGAAATGGCGGTGCTGGTTTGGTGATTGATCAGCTGTCCGATCAGTTACCAATTGAATGGATTAAAGTGCATCATGATCCCGATGGTAGTTTCCCAAATGGAATTCCCAATCCATTAGAACCACAAAACCGAGCGTCTACTATTGATGCTGTGAAGGCGAGTGGTGCTGATCTTGGATTAGCATGGGATGGAGACTTTGATCGATGTTTTTTCTTTGACGAAAATGGTCGTTTCATAGAAGGTTATTACATAGTTGGTATGTTGGCAGAAGCTTTTTTATCCAAGTTTCCTAACGCGGCTATTGTTCACGATCCAAGACTAACATGGAATACACAAGAGCTCGTTAGATCAGGTAAAGGGCGAGCCATTGAAAGCAAAACGGGCCATGCTTTTATCAAAGAACGCATGCGTCTCGAAGATGCTGTCTACGGTGGAGAAATGAGTGCTCATCATTACTTTCGTGATTTTGCTTATTGCGATAGTGGTATGATTCCTTGGCTGCTAGTTGTTGAGCTGTTATGTGATAGCGGTAAAACTTTATCCCAGTTAGTGGATGATCGAATGGCTGCATTTCCCTGCAGTGGTGAAATTAATCGTAAGGTTTCTGATCCGGTAGCTCTTTTAGCAGCGGTACGTGAGAGCTACGAAAGTGAAGCCAAAAAAGTTGATTTGGTTGATGGTTTATCCATGGAGTTTGAAACTTGGCGCTTCAACTTAAGAATGTCAAACACTGAGCCTCTAGTTCGGCTCAATGTTGAGTCGAGAGGCGATGATTATTTAATGCAAGAAAAAAGAGATGAATTGTTGGTGGTGATTGAGGCCGCTTCATAAATTTTCTTTGATATTGCTGACAGTGTCTATGTACTAACATTTTTATTTTATTCCAATTTTTTATTTTTTCTCAATAGCTTAGTCTAGGGCTTATTGAATATATTGATTTCTGAGGTGGCAAAATATCAATGGATGCACTATCGCAAGGCTATAATCAGCTTGGTAATCAACGTAGGTTGTTGAAAAAGCATGAGTCATTGATTTACTGGCTACAATTACTCACTGATGTTGTAGTCGTCGTTGGCTTGCTATTTGTTCTCGTCTATATCAAGAACAGTGGTATTGTTGATTTGCCTTACCGTCTTTTTGCGATTATCGCAGGTTTACTGTTGTTGGTAATTTATGGGGTGCAGGGTGTTTACCGCCGTTCGGGCTCTTTGCAGCGAGGCTTGGTACGTTTGACGGTGGCCTGGTCTTTGCTGTTGATGATTTTGGTTTTTTTGGCTTTTCTAACTAAGACGTCAAGCTTATTTTCCCGTGAAGTTTTCTTACAGTGGGCGCTGTTAGGTTTGCTTGCTCAGATGTTGATTTATATCTTTATGCAGAAGACGGTTGGCTTGGTGAAAGACCGTTTATCTCCTGTTATTCGATCTGTGGTGGTAGGCAATGGTCGATTGGGTTGTCACCTTGCCGCTAAGATTAATAACAATAAATGGCTACCAGATAGAGTGATTGGTTTTGTATCCTGCTATGACTTTCATATATACGATGAAACGCCAAATCATACTGCATGTTTAGGCGATTTAGAGGATATTCATAGGGTCGTTGTGGAATATGACATTCGTCGAGTTTATATCGCAGTTCCCTTAGATCAATCTTATAAAATCGAAATATTGCATAAAGAACTCTTAAAACTTAATGTAGACTTGATTTGGGTTCCTGACATCTATGCCCTGCAGCTGCTCAATCATTCTGTAAGAGAGGTGGCGGGTTTGCCGTTGATTTGTCTCAATGAAAGTCCGTTAACATCAACTAAAACGGGTATTTTCTTTAAGGAGCTACTGGACCGTAGCGTAGCACTGACTGCGATTCTTATATTATCTCCTTTGCTAATTACTGTTGCATTGTTGGTTAAGTTTACATCTAAGGGCCCTATTATTTTTAAGCAAGACAGGCATGGCTGGGATGGCCGAATTTTTAAAGTTTGGAAGTTTCGCAGTATGGTGGTTCATCAAGAAACATCAGGCGTCACTCAAGCGACGAAAACAGACACTCGAGTGACGGCAATAGGACGATTTATCCGCAAAACGTCCATTGATGAATTGCCGCAATTATTTAATGTTTTGTTTGGAAATATGTCATTAGTGGGTCCCCGCCCTCACGCGGTCGCACATAACGATCATTACTGTGAAAAGATAGGTAGTTATTTGGCTCGTCACAGAATTAAACCGGGTATTACAGGGTTGGCTCAAATTAATGGTTGTCGAGGAGAGACTGAAACGGATGATAAAATGCATAAACGAGCCGAATATGATATGCAGTATATTAATAATTGGTCGTTGTGGTTGGATATAAAAATACTGTTTAAAACGCCATTTACTTTGTTTTCAAAAGATATTTATTAATGCCAGGATTTTAGTGTGAAAATAATTGTTACGGGTGGGGCGGGTTTTATTGGTTCTGCTGTTGTTAGGTATATCATAGAAAATACCAGTGACTCTGTTGTCAACATCGATAAGTTGACCTACGCAGGTAATTTAGAGTCTCTTGAGTTAGTTTCCGCTTCAGAGCGTTACTATTTTGAGCAAGTTGATATTTGTGATGCGACAAATATACAGCGTATTTTTGAAAAATTTCAACCTGATGCAGTGATGCATTTGGCGGCGGAGTCCCATGTCGATCGCTCTATTGATGGGCCTGGTGAGTTCATTCAGACCAATGTAGTAGGCACTTATACTTTGCTTGAAGAGGCGCGCCGTTATTTTTTGTCTCTCCCGAAAGAAAGGCAGTCTGTATTTCGATTTCACCATATTTCAACGGATGAGGTGTTTGGTGATTTAGGCCCTAGTGGATTTTTTACTGAAACGAGTAGTTATGAGCCTAGCTCGCCATACTCTTCCAGTAAGGCCGCTTCGGATCACTTAGTGCGAGCATGGCAGCGTACTTATGGTTTGCCAACCTTGGTAACAAATTGTTCAAACAATTATGGTCCCTATCATTTTCCCGAAAAACTAATTCCTCTGATGATTTTGAATGCATTAAAGGGCAAGCCCTTGCCTGTTTATGGCGATGGTTCTCAAGTTCGTGATTGGCTATTTGTTGAGGATCATGCGCGAGCACTCTACAAAGTATTAACCGAAGGACAAGTGGGAGAAACTTACAATATCGGTGGGCACAATGAACGTCGTAATATTGATGTGGTGAAAACTATTTGTCAGATTTTAGAAGAGTTAGTGCCCCAAAAGCCTGAAGGGATAAAAACATATGATGAGCTGATTACCTACGTAGAAGACCGTCCTGGCCATGATGTTCGGTACGCTATAGATGCATCCAAAATCAAAAAAGAGCTCAATTGGAGGCCAGAAGAAACCTTTGAGTCTGGCATGCGAAAAACGGTTGAATGGTATTTAGCAAATGAAAATTGGTGGCAGCGGATATTGGATGGTTCGTATCAATGCCAGCGTTTAGGTGTATCAGCTTGATCCATAATAATTAGTTAATCCTGAAAGAAGGCGTCCTGCCTTTTTTCAGAGTCGCAATAAAAATATATAACGTAAAAACGGGGTTTTACTGGTATTTTTATCGCTCGCATTGGCCTAATCGGCCAATGGATGCACATCCGTGTACAGCACGTCGACCAAGAAAAATGCCCTAACTCAGGTTTTTTGGTCGAAAATTTTGCTGGATTAACGATTTATTCTTTTGTTAACAATGTACTAGGCATTTTTCAGGGCCGACTAATTAGGTAAACTATATGAAAGGTATTATTTTGGCTGGTGGTTCGGGTACGCGTTTACATCCTATTACCTTAGGTGTGTGTAAACAATTACTCCCAGTTTATGATAAGCCAATGATTTATTACCCACTGACAACATTGATGTTGGCGGGCATTCAAGAGGTTCTTATTATTTCAACACCTGATGACACGAGTCGCTTTGAGCGCATGCTCGGTGATGGCTCTCAGTGGGGACTTTCTCTCAGCTATGCGGTACAGCCTTCACCTGACGGCTTAGCACAAGCATTTATTATAGGAGAAGAGTTTATCGCTGGTGATGCTTGTGCTTTGGTTTTGGGTGATAATTTATTTTTTGGTCATGGTTTAAGTCAGGGACTACAACGAGCTGCGGCTAAAACAGTAGGTGGAACTGTATTTGCCTACCCAGTGAAGGACCCCGAACGTTTTGGTGTCGTTGAATTTGATGCTCAAGGTAAGGCGATTAGTATTGAAGAAAAGCCAAGTAGGCCAAAATCGCGCTATGCAGTTACCGGGCTGTATTTTTATGACAACCAAGTGGTGAATATCGCTAAATCAATGAAACCTTCTTCCAGGGGGGAGTTGGAAATTACGGATGTGAATCGTGTGTATCTCGAGCAAGGTTGTTTATCCGTTGAGATGATGGGGCGAGGCACGGCATGGTTGGATACGGGGACTCATGATTCACTAATGGAGGCAGCTCAGTTCGTACAAATTTTGGAGCGTCGCCAAGGCTTGAAAATAGCTTGTCCTGAAGAAGTCGCTTGGCGAATGGGTTGGATTGGGGTTCAGCAAGTTAGAGATCTTGCTAAGCCGCTTGTTAAAAGCGGCTATGGACAGTACTTATTAGATATTTTAGAGCAAGAGTAATATTGACTTAAGTCTCATTTAACGGTTATAGCAATAAGCATATGAACATTATTGAAACCTGTTTGCCAGGTGTAAAAATTATAGAACCTAAAGTATTCGGGGATGAAAGGGGTTTTTTTCTGGAAACCTTTCAACAGGCTCGTTATCGAGAGATGCTAGGTATTGATTTGAACTTTGTGCAAGATAATCATTCCCGATCAGAAAAAGGTGTTTTACGTGGTTTGCACTTTCAAAAAACCAAACCACAAGGAAAGCTAGTAAGAGTGGTTACCGGAGAAGTATTTGATGTTGCAGTAGATATCAATCCTCACTCGGCTCATTATGGTCAATATACATCAGTCATTTTAAATGAGCAAAATAAGCGGCAATTGTGGGTGCCTCCTGGTTATGCTCATGGATTCATAGTTTTATCGGATGTGGCGGATTTTGAATATAAGTGTACGGATTATTATGACCCAAACGATGAGGGGAGTGTTCGGTGGAATGATGCCGAAGTCGGTATTGATTGGCCTATTGATACCCCCTTATTGTCGGCTAAAGATCGTGTCGCACCGACACTTAAAATGCTGCGTGAGCAAATGTCATGAGAGTACTTGTTTTTGGTGCCAAGGGGCAACTTGGTCGTGATTGTGTGACTTCCTTGCAGGCAACCAACTATGACGTTTTTGCTTGTGCAAGGGATGAAGTCGATTTTTCTGAGCCGGAATCTGTGGCAAGAAAAATTTATGATGCAAAGGCCGATATCGTTGTTAATGCCTGTGCCTACACTGCCGTTGATAAGGCAGAAGAAGAACCTGCTTTAGCGGGCCAAGTTAACCACCTCAGTGTAGCGACGATGGCAAGTGCTTGTAATGATTTAGATATTCCTCTTATTCATATATCGACGGATTATGTTTTTGACGGTACTGGGCATGAACCCTATGTGGAAGATATGCCTGTTAACCCTTTGGGTATTTATGGAATGACTAAATTGGCGGGTGAGCAAGCAATCCAGCAAAAGATGTCCCGCTATATTATTTTGCGCACGAGTTGGGTTTTTGGAGAACATGGCAATAACTTCGTAAAAACGATGCTGCGTATTGGTGAGAATAAAGATACTTTAAGAGTCGTTAATGATCAGTATGGCCGCCCTACCTACGTTGGTGATTTAGTGCAAACTATTTTGTTTTTTATTAATCAATATAGTGTGTCAAGGACGTTGCCTTGGGGGATTTATCATTGTGCCAGTGAAGGAGAGGTGTCCTGGTATCATTTTGCAAAAGCTATTTTTGAAATGGCGACAGATAAAGGTTTGCTCAAGACTTCTCCTGATGTGCAAGGAGTGACATCAAAAGAGTATTTTGCCACAATGCCGGCAACGGCTGTCGTTGCCCCGCGACCGGCTTATTCGGTGCTGTCAACAAATAAGCTAAATGCCTTAATGGGTAGAAATTTAGGGCATTGGCGTGATGGCTTGTTGCTATTTTTATCTCAACAAATTTTATCTAAAGAAAGTATTTCAGAAAATTAAATCTTACAGGGCTTAGAGTTTTCATGATATTACCCGTTATTCTATCCGGTGGTTCAGGTACACGTTTGTGGCCCTATTCAAGATCAGCTTATCCCAAACAGTTTTTGCCACTGGTATCGCAACTGACCATGTTGCAGGAAACTATTGAGCGATTAAATCGTTTTGATAGTCTGCAGGTGGATGCGCCATTGGTTATTTGTAATGAAGACCACCGCTTTATTGTAGCCGAGCAATTACGTTCTATGGGTTCAAAATCAAGTGGAATTATACTTGAGCCCTTTGGTCGAAATACAGCGCCAGCGATTGCCTTGGCAGCCTTAGCAAAACCTGATGCCTTATTGTTAATTTTGCCTGCAGATCATGTTATTGCTGATGTTGCAGCGTTTGAACAAGTGGTGGTAGTTGCTGAACAGCAAGCCCAGCAAGGTAGATTGGTCACTTTTGGTGTTGTGCCGACAGCAGCTGAAACGGGGTATGGTTATATTCAAACTGGTGACAGGCTTGAAGAGGGTGTTCATAGTGTCGATCAATTCGTTGAGAAGCCTGATCTAGCGACGGCTGAATCTTATCTGGCGGCGGGTAACTACCTCTGGAATAGTGGCATGTTTATGTTCAAGGCGTCGCGTTATTTAGAAGAGTTGGAAAAATTTAATCCTGCTATGGTTAGCGCGTGTCAAAAAGCAATGGTCGATACTAAAAGTGATTTAGACTTTACGCGTATTGATGCTGAGGCTTTTAAGTCCTGTCCTGATGACTCTATAGACTATGCCGTGATGGAGCGAACTCAAGATTCTGGTATGCTAGTTTACCAAGATGAAGACCTTTTTCCAAATCTAGTTTCAGAAAAGATCGGAA
>JBNKUQ010000069.1:0-16929 GCA_050298695.1 Cellvibrionaceae bacterium | reverse complement strand
GTTAGAGATAGTCCATCAGCCTGAAAGGTAGTCCTTGGGGCATGGGTTCCCGGGGGTTGCCGACGAAGGGGAGCAATTCGGTCGGTTGCGGATCGGGTGAGTCGGTATGTTGCTTTTCAGTTGATTGAATCTGCTCGATACGACGTTTGACGGAGGTGAATGACGAGGTTTCCGGTGTCTGAGCAATGCCAGCCCGGATGGGATTGAGGTCTACATAGGCCATGGCTGAGAGTAGGCTTTCTTCTGTTGTCAGCGCTTGAGATTTGTAGCGAGATTCCCAGAAGTGCCCCGTACAGACATCTTCTTGATTAGCTTGTCTGGCAATGGGTTCATTGAGGCATTTCATAAACCAACTGAGATCACTTAAACGTTGACGGTATTGTTCGAGTATATCGCTCACAGTATCGCGTTCTGCTTGGCCCAGCGCTTGCCCGAATTCAAGGCGCTGTATCAAGTAATGGCCCTTTGTACAAACAGCACCAGCGTTGTAGTACCTCGGTTTCAGACCATTGTTTGGCTTGTGATGGATCGAGTTTGACTACAAGGTGATAGTGATTTGACATAACGGCGTAAGCACAGATATCCACGGCAAATAAGGAAGATAGTAAACGAATACGATCCTCGATCCATTGCCGGCGGTGCTCATAGGAGGTATTTGTACTGGCGTCGTAACCACAGAGGAAGGTACGGCGCACACAGCGAGAGACAATGTGATAGTAGGGGGGTGGTGTCCAGGGAAACAAGTTCCTTTCGCGGTTTGGTCATGGTATATCCTTATGCACATGGGTTATTGGCATCCTAGGTATTGGGTGGTAGATTGTCAACTATTGAGTGTCTGTCCTTTTTACTTTTTATTTTTACTTTACTTTCTTTTTACTTTTTTCTGGTTTACTACTGTTACTTTTTTTACTCTAATGAGACCTAATAGGCATGATATTTTATTGTGGATTAACGCTGTAATGGACGGTATAGTTTTCCTTCACCGAGTAGACTCGCGCTCCATGCGTAACCGAGGAGAATAAATTGGAATTTGAAAATTGGTTATCATTTTGCTCTATAGCACTACTAGCAACCGCAACACCAGGCCCTGCTGTATTACTTGTATCGACCATTAGCCTGTCACATGGTGTTAAAAAATCTCTTCTAACCATTGCCGGCAATGTAACTGGATTGCTAATGATGTCCAGCCTTTCCGTTTTAGGTTTAAGCGCTATTGTTCTTCATTCTGCACTAGGATTTACTATCGTTAAAATTTTAGGCGCCATCTATCTTATTTATATGGGTTTAAAACTGTGGAGAACGGGTATTGGAAAAATAGAAGTAAGTGAGCAGAAACATACCCGCAGCAACATCTTCCACTTGTATTTACAGGGTGTATTAGTCGCCATTACCAACCCTAAAGCCATTATTTTTACAACTGCATTATTTCCTCAGTTTATTGTGCTCTCCAACCCTCTACTGCCACAATTTTTGATATTAATATTGAGCTTTATGACGCTTTCATTTTTATTCTTATTACTCTACGGAGCACTGGCTCGCCAGGCGGGGAAAAATTCTAAAAAAATACTTCCGAAAAAATGGATAGATAGAATATTTGGGTCGGCCTTTATTGGCGCTGGCTGTTACCTTGCCAATGTATCAAAATGATTATCTAGATAATCAGTGATTTCTGCCTATACTCTTTTGTATGAGTATAAGTATCAAAAAAAGCTTTCATATATTGCTAATCAGTCTATTACTAGTCTGTGCCCCAAGCTTGCTATGGTCACAAGAAAATAAGCCTGAAGATAATGCCGCAAAAGATGGGGCTCAAGACAATTCCGACGACAGTAAAGCGGATGGAGAATCAGTTCCCCAAAAACCTCATCGTTTACGAGGCGATCTACCTCGCCCTCGATCACCCGCCAATGAAAGTAATGAAATGGAGGTGTTAGCGCAATATTTTCCCGAAGAAGCACAGCTATGGCTAGAAACAGATCAGGGCCGTTTCCTTAGTTTTTGGCAACAAAAGCGCTCGGCAGAATCAAAAGGGGCGCTGTTAATTATTCATGCAGAAGGCGAGCATCCCGCCTGGCCCAAAATTCATCAACCCCTACACGATAGCCTACCTGATCATGGCTGGTCTACTTTGGCGATTAGCATCCCTCCCCCCAAAAAAGAGCCAACTCCTAAACGTAGTTTTCCTGTGAAAACAAAGCCTGTCATTAAAATGGAAACGGAAGAGGAAACCAAAGAAGAACAAGAGGGAGATAAAACTGAAAGTACAGAGGCAACAAAAAAGGAAGCGGATATAAAAGAGCCTCCAACACCGGAATCTAAAAAAAAGGAGGAAAACGTAGCGCCTGCTGTTGGAAATACACTATCACCGGAAGAAGTTGTCGAAAAACGGCTTGAAGCGGCCATTGCTTTTTTACATGATAAAGGCTTATTTAATATTATTATGGTTGGCAGCGGGTCTGGGGCCATTCGCGCGCATCGCTTTATCAATCAAATTACGCCTAAAATTGATAATCCAACACTCAAGGCTAAATTTAAAAAGCCGGTACATGCATTAATTATGATTAATGCCACCAATCAATTATCTGATACCGAGGAACCCTATACCGAGTGGTTTAATGACCCCTCTATTCCTGTCTTAGATATTTATTTGAAAGATGGCTATAGCAATGAAAGCGATGCAAAGATGAGGAAGATATTAGCCAAGCAAAAAAGAGTGGAAACCTACGAACAAGTGGCCATTTCTTCTCTAAATTCTGAAACACATTGGGACCAAAATAAGCTATCTCGTCGCATCCGTGGTTTTTTAGAAAAGAAAGTTGCAGGCATTGAAATTAATCGTTCTAAATATCAACGCGCAAAAAATAATTGATAGTCTTTTAGCCATTTATGTTGTTGACGTAAAGTATCTAATTTTTCATGTAATGCATCTAACTCATATAGCTGCGTTTCAAAATATAATTCTAATATCACACTATGGCCACGATAGTGAATTTGTAAACGATCAAATTCAATTTGATTATCAGATAAGAGCTGTTCGATCTGTATTCTATCTGGCAGGATATCCATAAGCTCACTTTGATCATCCAGATCTTCCTCATAATCGACATGTACCGTTATATCGTTTACCTGGTCATATTCATCATTCACTTTTTGCATGACACACTCGGCAACATAATGTCCTTCCGACACACTAATTTGTGGCAAAACTTGAATGTGTACATCGAGGTAAATGTGGTTACCCATCATACGACTACGCAGCATATGCACATCAACAACACCAGAGGTTTCACGTATGGTATCGTCGATGGACTTGGCGAGTTTAGCATCTACACCTCTATCCACTAGGTCTTGAGTGGCATTCCAAGTTAATGTCACCCCCATCTTGCCAATTAAAATAGCCACACCAATTGCAGCTAACAATTCAATCCAGGCATATCCAAACCAAGTCGCCAACACGCCAACCAATACGACAATAGAAGAAAAAGCATCGCTACGGGAATGCCACGCATTGGCCTCCATTAAACGCGAATTAACCTTTTTAGCGGCTTTTAAGGTATAGCGAAATATCCATTCTTTAGAGAGAATAGAAATTACCGCCACAATAATCGCCCAAAAACTTGCCTTAGGAAGATGCACACCTTGAAATAGAGACAACAAGCTATCCCAAGCAATAAACGAAGCGATAACAATTAAACTAGTCCCTAGTATTACGGTGCCCACCGTTTCATAGCGGTGATGTCCATAGGGATGATCTTCATCCGGCGCTAGCTGCGCCCAGTGAGAGAACAATACAACTGCCACATCCGTTAATAGATCACTCAACGAATGCAAACCGTCGGCAATCAGCGCGGGACTTTTCACTAGCCAGCCCACAAGTATTTTTACAAACGCTAGCAGGCCATCTAAAACAGCCCCAATAAAGGTGACTCTGCGAATAATTTTTTGGCGTTCATTCATAACATTAACTTATTGATCTCGGCGTCATTCCCGCGAAAGCGGAAATCCAGGGGTGATTGTATATGCTTTAGCCTGGATCCCCGCCTTGCCCTACACGGACGTGGGATACTTCGACCAACGCAGGAGCAGTTGCAGATCGCGAGGATGACGCTTGTATTTTTTAGCGCCCCAGCAGCAAATGAATTAATCTCTCTTTTGAAAACAATGTTGTAACAAATCACAGCTAAAGTTTTTAGGTTCAGTATCGGGTTTATGCGTTAACAGTCGGCGTAATCTCCACAATTCATGCCCCAGTACTTTAAGCAGTGTTGTCGCATAAAAATAAACTCTGCCATGGTGTTTAATAAAATAGTGACGGCGCGAATCTAGCCAGTATCCTGGTATACGTTCCCAAGTTTTCATACCGGTAGAAACTGAGCCAATATGCTTTACTTTGCTTTCAAGTAAATAACGAGTTTTCCAACCTTGCTGTTGTGCGCGCAGTAATAAATCAGTTTCTTCAAAATAAAGGAAGAACGCTTCATCAAACAAACCCACTTGATGGATCATATCGACACGCATTAGCATACTGGCGCCTGCCAACCAATCAACATCTCTAGATTGATCGTGGGAAATAATAGGAACAACGTATTTTTTAAGTAAGCGAGTAATCGGACCTAATTTTATAGCGCCCTCAAGCTCACCAAGCACGTTTGGAAAACGAAAGGTACTAATATGAGGAGCGCCATCCTCACCAAAAATATAGCTGCCCACCACACCATAGCTTGTATTTTTATCTAAGAAATCAACCAAATGCTGTAAAGCATCTTTTTCAGGAAAGGCATCAGAATTAAGAATATAAATATATTCCAAATCTTCGTAACGCATCATGACATGACGAATACCTACATTATTACCGGCACCAAAACCACCATTGTGTCCCGACTGCAATATCTCTACGCTGTCCCAACCGGGCATTTGCGCTTGCTGCCTTTGAGTGCAAGCTGCTCTTAGTTTTTCTTCGCTACCATCGCCCGAGTCATTATCAACAACGGTAATAGACCAGCTAAAATCGACATCAAGCAAGGCCTTAATCGTTGCATCAACGGCATCGATAGTCATATCCGGCGTACGATAATTCAAAACAATAGCGGCAAACTTCACGAATAGGTTCCTAAGTTAATAAATGGATTAGATTAAAGGGAAAGGCCTAAGCTAATTCTACCTCGTCATACCCGCCTTCGCGGGAATGACGGCTACTTTTTAGTATCCGCCTTTTCAATGGATTGTCGCAATTTTGCAGCCAAGACTCTGACATTGGGCTCCAATACCATGCTGTCATGATTGCCTGGCACCTCATAAACCTCAAGCTGACTAACATAAGGTGGCCAACCATTGTCGGTATAAATGACCTGCCTGTATGAGTTGGTGACTCGCCCACCCGATAGCTGATAATGCACATCTAAACGCGGCCTAAATAAGGTGGCGTGAATATCCAAAGCCTGAAGGTCGTAGCGACTTAAGGCTTCATAAAATGCGATTTCCATACGTTCTGACTGAAAGTCATGAGCTTCTTTACCTTCATCCGCTTCGTGGAAGCGTTTGCGAAACTTTTGTAACTCCCACTGATAACGATTTTTCGCCCACTCGGTAAAATAACCCGCCCCTTTCTTTTTAATTTGCTGCCAGTGAATCGACATGCGATCCACGGAGCTCAATGGCTCATGGAAAGGCAGAGGGGTATCAAGAAAAATAACTTCAGCAACTTCATGCCCCATGGCTTTTAATTGTTTCGCAATTTCAAATGCTGTAATCCCGCCACCAGAAAAACCACCCAGAATAAAGGGACCACTAGACTGCACTGTTAATATTTCAGCAATGTAATCTTTAGCCATTTCTTCAAACGTTTGATGAGGCTCGGAATCGCCATAAAGCCCGCGCGCCTGCAAACCATAAAATGGGCGATCACTACCGATTAGCTGTGCTAAGTGCCTTAGGTTCAAGACATTGCCAAACATACCGGCCACCAAAAAGAATGGGGTTGCCTTACTGGACTTGGCACTGTGCATCGGCACTAAGTGGGTATAACGCGCTTTATGGTTTTTGTCGGTAGTCGATGCCTCGTTAGCTTTATCGGAGCTAACCACTGACTCGCCTACAGACTCACGAATCAAATCAGCACAAGCTGCAATGGTTGGCGCCTCAAATAAAATGGAGATTGGATAATCGACATTGTAAACCTGTTGTATTTTTGAAAATAAGCGCACCGCTATCAGTGAGTGACCACCCAAATCAAAAAAGCTATCTTCAATACCGACTTGGTTAACACCTAATAAATCTTCCCAGAAGCTCACTAGATTTTTTTCAATATCGTCGCGAGGAGCAACATAGTCATTATCTAAGTCGGGTCGAGAAAATTTGGTATCTGTTTTTTCTTGATGTAAGGATGCTGCGCTCGCATCCACTTCTTTCATCAAGCCTTCCAGGTCTAAGGAAGAAACAATAATCTCTTCATCTTTCCCCTGGTTAATCACGGAGAATAAGGCATGGCTGCCTTCTGCCGGTAAAATGCCTTGAGATAAATTATGCTGAAAAGCCATTTCCGCAGGTGATAATTGTCTAAACTCACTCGTTTTATCCGTATTTTCACGCTCAAGTGAATTAGCATCGATATTTTCACTATCCTTGGAAAAATCAATCACACCACTGAGTTTTTTAATCGTTAACTCGTTAACAGCGGCTAACACCTGGCCACGACGGTCGTACATAACGATATCAAAACTCGCAAAATCTTGTTCGACACTATTATCACGGTGATTACGAACCCAACTATAAACATGCTGAGTGAGTGGTTTATAAAAGCAAAAACTCCCATAGGATACTGGCACCCAAAGATTGGCTGCTTTCGTTTCACTTTCACAACTTTCTCCTTCACAACGCTCGCCGTCATAACCGCGAATTAAACTCATGGCATAGCCAGTGGCAATATCTAACAAGGCGGGATGTATGGCAAAGGTGTTTTGATCATCGAGGTATTCATCGGCCAAGGACAAGTTGGCGATGGCTTCTTGCTCACCGTAGCGCTGCTCGCGCAATACCTGCCAACGCGGACCAAAATGTAAATGGTCTTCTTGACGTGTGCGAAGAGCGGGAAGTACGGTTTCGTTTTTTTCTAAGGACAAACGCGCAAGCACATTATCGAGTTCATCATACTCGCGTTCAACAGCACCTAATAGCAATCGCCCTTCGGCATGTGTTTGCCAACCTTGATCACCATTTTTATCCTGCACTTCGGACTGCAAGTAAAAATGATAACCTTCCGTTGTCTGCTTTAGCTTAACGCGTGCAGTTGTGGTTTTATCATCAGGTACATACAATGCTTTTAAGAAAATTAACTCTTTCAGTTCAAAAGCATCGGTCTCACCGATCTCATTTAATGCAGCGCGAGCCAATTCAATATACGCCGTGCCGGGCAACAGTGCTTGTTCGTTGAGTGTTCTATGTTCATCCAGCAACCATTGCGATTGACAGGATAAATACAAGGTTAATAGAAAAGTATCGCTACCATTGGTTGAACGAGTTATACATTTATCAAAGAGAGGGTAATTGGCATTATGAATATTTTCTTTTTCCGGGCCGTTTTTTCGCTCAGGGCTGTGACCATAACCTTGCGCATTAGCCGTCGCTGCCGCCATACCCACTTCATTCCAAACTCCCCAATTGAGCGCACAAGTGTAGCCCGCTTGTTCTCGATTACGCTGATGAGCAAAGGCATTCAAAAACGCATTCGCGGCAACATAATCAATTTGCCCTACGGGTGCAATCACTGTACTTGTCGACGAGAATAAAATAAAAAAATCTAACTCTCTTTGATTATTTTTGGAAAATAATTCATCTAATACCAGTGTCCCATAGACTTTAGGCGCGAAAATATTTTCAATATCAGACTGAGACTTCATTTGAATCAAGCCATCATTCACCATACCTGCCGCATGAATAACACCATGAATCGTACCAAAATGATTTTCTGCCTCACTCACAATCTCGCGCATACGATCGATATCGGTCACATCCCCACTCAAGACTAAGACATCCGCACCCAGTGACTCCAAAGCTTTCACTTTGGAAATATTGCGGCTGATGGCATCATCAACGCCATGTTTTTGTAACCAAGCACTCCATTCATCGCGAGCCGGCAAGGGTGTGCGATTAATCAATATTAATTTAGCCTGATATTGTTGCGCTAACTCACTCGCGATGACGTGGCCAATACCTCCCAGACCACCTGTCAGTAGATAAACGCCTTGCTCTCGCAAACGTAAAGAAGTGTCCTTTGTTTCACTGTCATTGAGACTGCTATTAAGAGTGAGATTAAGATAATCATAGTGCAATTGCCACCGCACGCCATTGCGATAGGCGTAAACACCACTCTCAGCGGAGGCATACAATTCTTTCACCATCAAATCGACAAGCTTGGCGGGAATGCTATCTTGTTTTTCTTCGCGCTTGGCTAATTTTGCCAATGAGAAACCACTCTCTTCCTCAATATGAGCCAGATCAACATCGATACAACAGCAGTCTATACCAGGAAATTCTCTTGGGAGTATTTTACTGGGTCCAAGCACCGTTGCTTTTTCGGGATAAGGGACAGCCTCATCAGCAACTTGTTGCATACCATTGGTATACACCAATACATTAAGCTTGCGATCAACAAGCCCTTCCTCTGCCATTGCGCGCGCAAAGAAAAATAAACTGTAAAAGCCTTTTTCTTGATTGCGGTGTAAAAAACTAGAGCCAGGCCGAAAACTTTCTTCACGAGTGAGCAGCCATAGATGCAATACCGCATCGGGAAAATGTCCACTGCTGACTAAATCTTTAACTAATGTTGAGTAAGACTCCGCGCCCAATTCTGAAGCAATACAATATTCTTCGTTGCTGACTTTGTAATAGGCGTCACCGCTAGTCACACTCACAACCGTATGCCCTTGCGCACGCAGCTTATCGATTAATAATTTGCCTATGCTGTTCTCGTGGTTTTCATTGTCATTAAAGACTAACCAGGTTTTTATCTCGGTGGGTTTGGGTAGAACACCTTGTTGAATCCATACGGGCTTACGAAACCATTGATCCTTATCTGATATTTTTTCGAGTGCTGAAAATGTCTCTAAGGCTTGCTGAGAGGGGCGACCCGCTTCAATCCAATAGGGATTATGTTGAAACGCATAACTTGGCAAGGGGACTTTATAGCGCCGTTCTTCTGGCCAAATAACCTCGCTATCGATCTCATAACCCACCGCCCATAAACGCCCTAATACACTGAGAAAATAATTGAGGTCTTCAACCTGTTCTTGCGGGTGACGCAAGGAAGAAAAAACCCGTTGAGCTGGTGCGGCTGGATTTTGTCGCGTCAGTGAACCCAGTGTATTACCGGGACCCACTTCTAAAAAGATACAGTTTTTTTCCAACAAGGTATCAATACCATCGGCAAAGCGCACGGTATTGCGTAAATGTTTTACCCAGTACTCGGGATCCGTGGCCTGCTCATCGGTAATCCAAGTGCCGGTGTAATTAGAAATAAATTTTAACTCCGGTTTTTTCAAGGAAATGCTGCGGAGGTAATCGCCAAAACTTTGTAAGATTCCGTCTAACAACCAAGAGTGCGCCGCAATATCAATGCGCACCGGTTTATTATCGATATCCAAGGCCGTTAATTTTTCTGACAGTGCTGTTAGATCCGCCTTGGTTCCTGAAGCAACGGATAACATTGGACTATTGATTGCGGCCAATGCCAACTTATCATGAAGATGCGGTTCTAATTCCTTTGCCGAAAGTTGCACACTCAACATGCCACCTTCAGGAACGTCATCCATTAATTGACCGCGCAACAACACCAAACCTAAGGCATCATTAAAATTAAAAACACCGGCCAAACAAGCCGCGGTATTTTCCCCCATGCTGTGACCAATTAAGGCATCAGGTTCTACTCCCATGGAGATCCACTGCTTGGCTAAAGCATATTCCACTAAAAAAATAAGCGGTAATTGCACGGAAGGTTTTTGTAAGGACTGATTCACATCCTCTAAGTTTTGCTCTTCAACAAACAAGAAGCGTTGGTAATCTAGCCCTGTTTTTTCTTTAAGAATCGTAAAACCATCATCCATTATTTGCTTAAACGTGGCTTCGGAGTGATATAAGCCCTGGGCCATATCGGCATACTGTGCGCCGCCGCCAGGAAACATAAAAACCATAGAGGGTTTATCGTCATCCGCAGAGTGCGTGAACACACGACGCTGATCTTTACTTTGCAGTAGGGCTATGGCTTCTTCACGGTCACTACAAGCTAATACACGCCGGTGCTCAAAGGCTTCACGCCCATTAAACAAAGTGTAAGCGACATCGGCTAAATCGAGTTCGGGGTGTGCTTGTAAGTGTTGGGCTAAGCGCTCTCCATAGGCATCCAATGATTTACGATTTTTAGCCGAGTACGTTAGCAAGTGGCTCGGGCGCTTATGTTCACTTGCTGGAGCACGCTTAGGCGCTTCTTCTAAAATAACAAAGGCATTCGTGCCACCCACACCCAGAGAATTGACCGCAGCACGGCGTGGCTCGCCATCTTTTTGTTCCCAGGATTTGAGTGTCGCATTCACATAAAAAGGCGAGTTAGCGAAATCAATCACTGGATTAGGTGCTTCGTAATTCAAACTCGGCGGTATTTCAGCATTTTCTAATGCCAAGGTCGCTTTAATAATACCGGCTACACCGGCTGCGGTGTCCAAGTGACCTATATTACTTTTTACTGAACCTACACCACAGTATGCTTTGCGCTCACTGCTTTGATTAAAGGCCAGCGTTAAAGCCGATAGTTCAATGGGGTCACCAACGGGTGTGCCCGTACCATGACATTCAACGTAAGAAATACTATCTGCATCGACGTCGGCTATTTCTAGGGCTTCGGTAATCGCATGGGCTTGCCCTTCAACACTCGGCGCCAAATAGCCCACTTTACTAGCGCCATCATTATTCACCGCGGACCCAATAATCACACCATGAATATGATCGCCATCAGCAATGGCATCTTCAAGACGACGCAGCACAATCACGCCAGTACCACTACCAAAAATAGTGCCTTTGGAGCGATGGTCGAAGGGGCGGCAGTGGCCGTCCGGCGATAGGATTTCGCCTTCTTTATAGCGATAGCCTTGCCCATGAGGAATTTCAATGGTGACACCACCGGCAAGTGCCATATCGCACTCTTCACTCAATAAACTCTGACAGGCTAAGTGGGTCGCAACGGATGAGGTTGAACAAGCCGTTTGCACATTAATACTTGGACCCGTTAAATCTAGGCAGTAGGATACACGCGTAGACAAAAAGTCTTTATCGTTTCCAGTGTGCCGCAATAAAAATAAACCGACTGAGTCTAAGAGATCGGGATTAGTTAATAAGTTTTGTGCAAAATAAGCGCCCATGCCACAACCGGCAAACACGCCGATGGCGCCATCAAAACGCGAAGGAACGTGGCCCGAGCGCTCCAGCGCCTCCCAGCAACATTCATAAAATTGACGATGCTGCGGATCAATAATTCCCGCTTCTTTGGGACTAAAACCAAAAAAATCGGGATCGAAATATTCCATTTTATCGAGAGGCGCTCCCGCTTTCACATAATGGGGATTTTTTAATTGTTCGTGTCTAACACCGCGCTCAATTAATTCTTCATCTGAATAAAATTGAACAGACTCTGTGCCACTACGTAAATTTTGCCAATACTCATCGGGGTTACTTGCACCGGGAACGCGGGTTGCCATGCCGACAATAGCAATACCATAACCACCAAAATCTTCTTGTTCACTCATAAAAATTTAAACCTTATTTTTTTCCACGCTTTCTAAGTCCCATGCGCTCACGACGACGTTGCGCTCGGTCACTACTCTTTTTCAGGGATTCGCTGGTGCTGTCATTATTTAAAAAGTCTGTCAGTAACTGAATGGTAGGAAAGCGATACAAATCCGTTAGTGAGATCGGTTGATCAACCCGTTGTTTTAATTGCTGATGAACGCGCACAATCAACAAGGAGTGCCCACCGAGATCAAAAAAGTTATCATTGAGCCCCACTCGATTAACCTGCAAACTTTCTTGCCAAATAGTCGCAATCGTTTTTTGTAACTCATTTTCAGGTTCAACATAGTTTACGTTAGCAGCTTGACCCAAACTTTGTGGAGAGGGCAGTTGTTTTCGATCAATTTTTCCATTCGGCGTTAATGGCATTGCATCTAAGACGACAATATCATTGGGCACCATATATTCAGGTAGTTGTCCTCGTAAATGTTGTTTTAATGCGGAAATATCGAGTTTTGCACCCAATGTAGCAGCAACAACATAAGCCACTAAACGCTGATCGCCCGGCGAATCTTCTCGCAACAATAACACGCAGTCGCGCACACTATCATGTTTGCCCAACAAGGCTTCTATTTCACCCAGTTCGATACGATAACCACGTATTTTAACTTGGTGATCAACACGCCCTAGAAAATCGATAACACCATCATCGCGATACTTGGCCAGGTCGCCTGTCCAATAAATGCGTTTGCTGGCATCAAAAGGACTGTCAATAAAACGTTCGGCACTTAATTCAGGGCGTTCGAAATAACCACGGACAACACCATCACCTCCAATAAATAAATCACCTGGGATACCTGGGGGAACGGGTTGACGATTGGGATCGAGAATATAAATATCCGTATTTGCAATGGGGCGGCCAATAGGAATGCTATCACTATCGCTCACATCCTGTGTTGCCGACCAAATAGTGGTTTCTGTGGGGCCGTACATATTGGTTAAACGGCCTTCTTGTAAAATTGCTTTTAAGTCTTTTGCCAAACTATTTGGAAAGGCTTCGCCACCGACCATCATATGTTTAAGATTTGCCAGTGACTCACGTGCCTCTTGATCAAAACATAACATTCGCGCCATTGAGGGCGTACATTGAAAATGGGTAACTTGATGGCGTTGCATTTGTGCTGGCAAGGTATAGTCAGCGACGTCATCTTCAGCAAATGCAGGAGGGTTCGCTTGGTCGCGCACGACTTTTAACAAGGGCAAACCCGCCATGACTTTTTCTGTGGCAACACCAAAATCAAGCAAACAGGCAATTTCATCGACACCTGCCGCTTTGCAGCGATCAATCATTTTTGCACAGGTTTCAGGTGTACCAAATAAACCACTGGTTTCGTAATAACGCTCAAAGGCAAAATCGAGAATGGTTTCCGATTCTTCTTCTGTTAAACTTTTAAGATCAATATCATCGGGTTTAGAATCTGCACCGCCAGGTCGTTTAAATGCGGGGAAGGTCCAAGCAAAATCTAGCACGAGTTTCATAGAGCTGCGCAGATAATCTTTCATGGGCTCGCGCACTAACTCTCTTACCATTTCATCCGACTCGCCGACAAAGGTGTGCAACATTAATGTCACTTGACCTTCACTAGGATTGAGTCCGGCTTCTTTGCGCGCTTCGCGATAAATACGAATTTTCTCTGCCACTTCTTCAACAGACTGACCCAGCAAATGGGTTAACACGTTCACGCCTTTTGCACCTGCCTGGCGATAAGATTCTGGATTTCCTGCCGTGGTTAACCACACCGGTAATTCTTTTTGTACAGGGCGAGGCAGTGTGGTGATATCAACCATGTTGCCCATAGGGTTTTCAAAGGCGACCGACTCACCGCGCCATAATTTTTTAACGATGTCGATTTGCTCCAACATAATCGCTTTATTATTTTTATGATTATCTGGCTGCAAAATAAAATCATTAGGTTGCCAGCCCGCGGCAAAGGACAAACCGACACGACCATCCGACAAATTATCAACAACCGACCAATCTTCAGCAATACGAATGACATGATGCAATGGCGACACAAGGCTGCCCGAACGAATGCTAACTCGCTTTGTAACAGCCGCAATAGCAGCACTGGTCACTGCCGGGTTAGGGTAAGGCCCACCAAAGGCGCTAAAATGTCGCTCTGGCGTCCACACTGAATCAAAGCCATTTTCATCAAAATATTTTGAGCCATCTATCATCAATTTATATTTGGAACTACCGGGAGCATCATCATTCCCCCACATAAACAAGCCAAATTGCATGGATTGACGTTTCAACTTTTGAGTGGCTACCGTTTTTTCTGCCCCGCGATCTTCTTTGTAAACCACGACTTTAAAGCCACGGGTTAAGGTCCAAAATAATTCCAAGACTGAGATATCAAAGGATAAACTCGTAACCGCCAACCAGGTTCCCGGTTGTTTATCTCCAGACAAGTCGGGCTGAATACGCTCATCCATACCCACAAAAAAATTCACCACATTGCGATGTTCAACCATCACCCCTTTAGGATTGCCGGTAGAACCTGAGGTATAAATCACATAAGCCAAATGATTGGAAGCGACATTAACAGTGGGTAGTGTCACTTCCTGAGCATTGTTTGCCGCATGACGGACAATGGTATCCACACAAATACTGGTGGCCGCAGATTCGGGTAGCTGAGATTGGATGGTAGATTGCGTAATCACCAAACGCATGTTGGCATCGTTAACCATGTAGCGAATACGATCTTCAGGAAAAGCGGGGTCTAGTGGGACATAAGCAGCGCCGGCTTTCATGACACCTAAAGTCGCGACCAACAAATCAATAGAGCGCTCAACATTGACGCCGACTAACTCATCAACCTGCACACCTTGTTCAAGCAAATAGTGAGCAAGTATATTGGCCCGCTGATTTAACTCACTGTAGCTCAGGGACTCATCTTCAAAAACCACAGCGGTATCATTGGGTCGCAGTGCGACTTGCTGTTCGAATAAATGATGAATACATTGCGTATGATCATAAGCCACGTTTGTTTGATTCCATTCTTCAAGAATCATGCGCTTTTCTGCGCTGGATAATAATTCCACCTCACCACAAGGAGAATCTAATTGGCCCGACAAATTCGCCAATAAAGTTTGGTACTGCTGAAGCAACTTTTGCGCAGCAGCTTTTGACAAACGCTGTGTATTAAAATGCAATAAAATGCTATCGGCATTTAGAGATAAGGTAATCACACTCCCCAACATGGCTTGAGTCGCAGAGGACTGAGCACCTTCAGCAAAGACCAGTGACACCGGCAACGCCGTATTATTTTTTAACTCGGGAATAGCGTGTAAAGTGGGGAAGCGCCCTAGCATATCGTTCGCCCAAGTCCCTCTATTGAGATACTGCGAAAATTGCTTTGCCATATCGGCGATATAAGCTTTAGGTGTTTGCTGAAGGTCCGGCGATAAGTAAGCAGCGGCACGATCGTTGACTAAACCTAAGCTGGCTTTTGCTTCATCAATCATTTGCGCATGACTTAAAGCAATATCAAAATCTGTTTTTCGATCAAGACGAGCCAATAATAAGACAAAGGATGCCGCCAGCGCCTCATGCTGGTTTTCGCTAGAAAACGTGTCTAAAAACTGAGAGGGGACAGCAACCGAGAGACTTTGATAAACATCAGCAGAGTAGACATCTTGACCTTCACTATCATTAGAGCTATAGGCAACCTCAATGGGATCTAAACTTAATAAACGCTGCGACCAAAACGCATCTTGTCGACACAGGCGTTCATTTAATGCGGTTAAATGATTTTTTTCCTCGACACTCACTTGCTTACAGCGATCACCCGCATTAATACCCAAGGTATCCAATGAAAGCTTATCGCCAAATAACGTGTTTAGGCCTTTGATAGATAACACACCTTGTTGCGCAGCAATATTGATCGCCTGACTATCCACAGAAATAATCGTGCCCGCTTCTACCGCATCATCATGCTCTTGTTCATTTGCTTGGGCATCCGTCACCACATAACATTGATCACCGATCAATACTTTAGGACTGACCAGCGGATTAGGATAGTCACCAAAATTGAGTGCACGAACCAGTGCCCCCAAGGTTTCTGCATCGCGATTCCAATCGAGAAGTCCCATCGCTTCAGGGCGTTGATATTTACCAAAATAACTGCGTTTGGATAAATCCTGAGAAACCGCTTGCGTATTATTATTCGCTAATTCTTCAACTAATACAGGAAAGCTTTCTAAGGCCGCAGCAAAACATTTGGTGTTAATAGATAATGAGGTTTCATCGTTGGCAATATCAAACCACTCTTGTTTAAGCAGTTCTCCTTCATCAACACCAGACACCACTTTATGCCAACTAATGGCATATTTTTCTTCTTGGTTGATTAAGGCCCAGGCAGGGGTATTTAATCCTGCATAAGCAGGCAAAGGACCATCGTGAAAATTAATCGTCATCTTAGTGGGCAATGCCAGCACCTCGTCACGAATAATTGCGAGGTGGGTGATACTAAATAGATAGTCGAAGGGAGAAGCTTTTGCTTTTTCTGCCAACACCGCAGGGTATTGCTGATCGGCAGCAATAACGGGAATCGATTTTCCCATCGCCCATTGCGATAAACGCGACGTGCTGGTAATCACACCTAAAATGGTATGGCCTTTGGAGAGCAATATCTCGCCACACTCAATTAATAGCGAGTCACCGCCAATTAAATAACAACTGAAAGGATTGCTTTCTAAAGAGGACATTGTTTCTAACCTATTAATAAATCAATTTTTTACATGCTGCCAACATGCTTAACTTAAAAAGAATATAGCTGTCATACCCGCGATTGGTAATTGCTCCCGCATTACTCAAAGTACCCTACGTCCTGTAGGGCAAGGTGGGTATGACGCCGGAAGCAATAAATAAACCTC
Source organism: Cellvibrionaceae bacterium (assembly GCA_050298695.1). Classification (GTDB taxonomy): domain Bacteria; phylum Pseudomonadota; class Gammaproteobacteria; order Pseudomonadales; family Cellvibrionaceae; genus CANLBN01. The sequence goes on along the minus strand of JBNKUQ010000069.1, from coordinate 219 downwards.
AGTATATTCTTTTAAAGTGACTTATTAGCAACTAATAAGAGAGTTATTCCAAAAACATCTCAACCAAATGATGAGCCGCTGCCAGCGGCGTTATCTTCTCAGCAAGCACTTGCTGTCTTAGCTGTTCTTTGCATTCACTAAACCCTGTTTTCGCACTTAGCCTAGAAGAAACTAAGTGCCTTAATAAATTTTCCATCCACTGAATATTTTGGCGATCAC
>JBNKUQ010000068.1:0-17021 GCA_050298695.1 Cellvibrionaceae bacterium | reverse complement strand
GCGATTTGGGTCCGATATCGTTCATACCGCAGGCATATCCATCGAAGAGGCTTTTCAATCTGCCCTCACACTTGCTAGAGGTGATGCTACTGTCTACAGTGGACAGTCGCGTAACGAGATTAATAAAACGGATGAAACTAATAATGATAAAAACTTGCGTGATAGAATAGTGGTTTTTGGATCGTTTTATACGGTAGCAGCGATACAGCAGTTTGTAGCAAAGCTGAGTGGAGTGTAACTTGGAAGAAGGTCTTAAACAGCGTTTGGTGGGTGCGGGAGTCATAGCGGCTTTGGCTGTCATTTTTTTGCCTGCACTTTTTGATCGTGATGAGCGAGTCGAGTTAGATACAACGAGCCAAATTCCTCCTGCACCAATTGTTGAACCTGTTAATATATCCAAGCCATCGAAGCCTGAGGGTATTAAAGTTCCGCCAGCAGATAAGCTATTTCAGCCGCTGGTAGAAGAGCAAGCCGATATAGATAAACAAGAAAAAGATCAACAAGAAATAGCGAAGGTAGATAATAAAGAAAATACAGAGGCCTCTTCGTCAGTCCCCCTAGAATCGCCCGTTGAAAAAGACAAAGTCAAAAATACAGAAAAAGATACAAAGAAAGATACGCCGATAACCGAGCCTGCTAAAGAGACTGTCAGTAAGACGGAAAGTAAACCTAAACCGAGCTCGCCTGCACTTAACCAAGAGGGGGTTCCTCGTGGCTGGGTTGTTCAGGCAGCAAGTTTTAAGTCCTCAGAAAGCGCAGATAAGTTTACGCAAACGCTCATTAAGGCAAGCTACAAGGCTTACTCTCAGTCTGTTTCTACAGAAAAAGGCACGTTTTATCGTGTTTTTGTTGGGCCCTATATTGATGAAGCAAAGGCTATCACGGCAAAAGAGACGATTGATAAAGCATACAAGCTAAGATCGCGAGTGTTACGTTTTAACCCTATTTCTGGTGCTTAGTATACATGTGTTATTTATAGGCAAGACATTTAAGAAGATTGTACTGAGATAACGCCAATGTTATTTTTTCTTTCATCGTCATCCCCGCGATTGGCAATTGCTCCATGCATTGCTCAAAGTACCTTACTTCCTGTAGGGCGAGGCGGGAATCCAGACGCAAAAGTGGCTTCGATCACCCTGGATACCCGCCTTCGCGGGTATGACAGTGGTACTTTTTAAGTGCCTCAGTAGTTAATTGGCAGATAATATTTTGGATAAATAATCATTATGTTGAATTGGGCCGATTGGGGCATTATTGGCATACTCGCAATCTCTTGCTTAATTAGTGTAAAGCGCGGTTTTGTAAAAGAAGCGTTATCCCTCGTTATTTGGTTGCTTGCTCTAGTGATCGCTAGTTTTTTTAGTCCTAAATTAGCACCATTATTGTCCGCTTATATCGATGCGCCATCATTGCGACAAATGGTGGCATTCGCCATATTATTTGTTGCTACACTGATTACAGGTGGAGCGGTCAATTATTTACTATCAACTCTGATTAAAGCGACCGGCTTGTCAGGTACTGACCGGATGCTAGGCGTACTGTTTGGTTTGGTTCGAGGTGGCATCATTATCATGGTGATTCTTTTGTATTTGCCGAGTTTGATACCGGTTAATGAAGATGCCTGGTGGCAAGAATCAGCGTTAATTCCACAATTTTTAGATTTTGAAGATCGTTTTCGTATGCTGGTTGGATCCGTATATGACTATGTAAAACAGTTTTTTGTTACATCGCCATCGGTATAATGGCGTTATGATTTTTGTGCCAATTCACCTAGGTTGCGCATAACCTGGGTTTTAGCAGTGAGTGATAGAGGTAGGCAATTATGTGTGGTTTAGTCGGCATAGTGGGTAAAAGTGACGTTAACTTACAGTTATACGATGCACTAACCATGTTGCAGCACCGTGGGCAAGACGCTGCGGGTATTATGACTTGTGACAATGGGCGTGTTTCCCAGCAAAAAGGTAATGGCCTGGTTGCTGATGTTTTTCACTCTCGCCATATGCAACGCTTGACGGGTAATTACGGCATAGGACATGTCCGCTACCCAACAGCAGGTAGTTCTGGCCCTGCAATGGCACAGCCGTTTTATGTCAATTCTCCCTATGGTATTGCGCTCGCTCACAACGGCAACTTAACCAATACCGATGCGGTAAGAGATGAGCTTTATCGCGATGACTTGCGTCATATGAATACAGACTCCGATTCTGAAGTTCTGCTTAATGTCTTTGCACAAGAGCTGCAAAAGTTAGGCAAGTTGCAAGCAACCGAGCAAGATTTTTTTACAGCAGTAAAAGGTGTGCATCAGCGTGTTCGCGGTGGTTATGCTGTTGTGACGATGATCGCCAATTATGGTTTGATTGCCTTTCGCGATCCTGATGGCATTCGGCCCTTGGTATTTGGTAAACGTGAAACCTTGAGTGGCCCTGAGTATATGATTGCTTCTGAAAGTGTGGCCTTGGATGTGCTGGGCTTTGAATTAATTCGCGATGTTAAACCGGGTGAAGCTGTTTACGTGACAACAGATGGTGAGCTCTATACACAAGTTTGTGCAGACAATACCAGTTATCGTCCTTGTATATTTGAGCATGTTTACTTTGCACGGCCAGACTCCATTATGGACGGTATTTCCGTTTATAAAGCCCGTTTACGTCAAGGTGAAAAGTTAGCGGAAAAAATTCTGCGCGAGCGACCCGATCATGATATCGATGTGGTGATACCCATTCCCGATAGCAGCCGTGTTTCTGGTCAGGCCTTGGCTTACAACCTCGGTGTTAAATTTCGAGAAGGCCTAATGAAAAACCGATATATTGGCCGTACCTTTATTATGCCAGGCCAACAAAAACGCAAAAAATCGGTACGCCAAAAACTTAATACGATTGGATTAGAATTTAAGGATAAAAATGTATTGCTGGTGGACGATTCTATTGTACGAGGGACAACCAGTGAGCAAATTATTCAGATGGCTCGTGATGCCGGTGCTAAAAAGGTCTATATCGCATCGGCGGCGCCATCGGTTAAGTATCCCAATGTTTATGGTATCGATATGCCGTCAGTGGATGAACTTATCGCTCATGGTCGGACCGATGAAGAAGTCGCGCGCAAAATTGGTGCTGACTGGCTGATCTACCAGGATATTGATGATTTGGTTGCGGCTTCTTCGGAAGGTAATCCATCGATCACTGAATTTGATTGTGCGGTGTTTAATGGTGAGTATGTAACCGGTGATGTCGATCAGAATTATCTCGACAAATTGCACGCAGCTCGCAATGATTCAGAACAAAATAAGCAGCGTACTTTGGATTTAGGTAATACCAACGTTGTGGGTATTCATAATGATGTGGCTGGATAATTAGTCTGGCTTTTACTTTGAGTTTTAAAAAAATGAATGATGAACGTAAGGATTTTATTGAAGAGAATGAATTAAATTTAGGTTTAGAAACCTTAGCTGTTCGTTCTGGTATTGCGCGCACGGCAGAGGGTGAGCATTGCGAACCTATTTTCACAACTTCAAGCTATGTATTTGAATCGGCACAGCAGGCAGCTGCCCGTTTCTCTGGGGATGAAGAAGGTAATGTGTATAGTCGCTATACCAACCCGACAGTGCGCACATTTCAAGATCGTTTAGCCGCACTGGAAGGTGCGGAAAGTGCCGTTGCTACGGCATCGGGTATGTCTGCTATTTTGAGCACCTTTCTTTCTCTGCTGAAGTCTGGTGATCATGTCGTTTGCTCCCGTAGTGTCTTTGGTACGACGAGTGTTTTGTTTAGCAAATACCTTGCTAAACTAGGTATTGATGTAACGTTTGTGGGTATTACCGATATCAATGCCTGGGAGCAAGCCATCACGAGTCAAACAAAATGTTTGTTTTTGGAAACACCGTCCAACCCATTGTGTGAAGTTGCTGATATTAACAAGCTTGCGAATCTTGCTCACGCTAATGAGTGCTTATTAATCGTCGATAATTGTTTTTGTACGCCAGCCTTACAGCGACCTCTCGATCTAGGAGCCGATATTGTGATTCACTCGGCAACTAAATATCTTGATGGTCAAGGTCGTTGTCTTGGTGGTGCCGTTGTCGGGCGTGAAGAACACATGGATGAAGTGCTGGGTTTTATTCGCACTTGTGGTCCAACACTGAGTCCTTTTAATGCGTGGGTTTTATTAAAAAGCCTAGAAACCTTAAGTTTGCGTATGGAAAGACACTCCACTAATGCCTTAGAGGTTGCGTGGTGGTTGAATGAACAGCCACAAATTGAAAAAGTATTTTATTGTGGCTTACCGACCCATGAAGGACATACCTTGGCCCGTGAACAACAGAAAGCCTTTGGTGGTGTGCTTTCGTTTCGTGTGCAGGGTGGACGTGATGAAGCGTGGCGTTTTATTGATGCCACTCGCATTCTTTCCATCACTGCTAATTTAGGTGATGCTAAAACAACAATCGTTCATCCTGCGACTACAACACATGGTCGATTGTCTGATGATGATAAGCAGCTTGCGGGTATCAGTGATAACTTGATTAGTGTAGCAGTGGGATTAGAGTCAGTTAATGATATTATTGGTGACTTAGAGCGAGGCATTAACGCACTTTAGCGGCTTGCTTTATTCGCTAATGGCTTTTCTGCTGATAGCTAATGGCTTCTTGTGGTGATGACTATTCAGCAGTTTGAACCACAGTGCTTACTGTAAAAGAATTTATTACAGTAAGCATGTAAATAATTTAATCCAGATTATGCATCAGGCGCGTCAAGAGCTTGCGCAGACTTCTGTGGTCTAGTGCATAATCTGGGTTTAACAATAAGAAAAACTTTTCTCCTTAATAATTCTTGTGATCACAATTACATAGAATTTTTACTCTTCTTCTGTAACCGAGACAATCCCTAAATAAAGTGATTAACTTTGACGTCTCTATTGTGGTAACTTAGCCATGCCCTTGTGGTGTGATACTCATCGTGGCATCATCTGCACACGAGTCAGATATGCGAAGATAATATCGTCTAAAAAAAGATCACTCGTTAGCTTTGTCTGATATAGTTTTTTTACTTTTAATAGTGAAGGTTTAAAAGCGGTTTAGTAAAACAAAAAGCAAGATAATAATTATTTTTTACTGCGTAAAACTTCATTCTCTGAAGTTGTTTGAACAATAGGGTTGATGGTTTATAGCTCTTTGCAATTAAACGGAATCCGTATATGACTAGAACATTACTTCCATTTTCTTTTTCTTTACTTTTTATGTTGGTGTTATCGGCGTGTACTGAATCTCCCAATGAAGAGCTTCGTGCATGTGCAACGCTAGTTAAAGAAGGGCTTAGAGAAATACCTGATGATAGAGCCGATCGCTTCCTGGGAAAGGTTGAAAAAGAAACGGCACTTTGTCGTGGTGGAGAAAAGGCGGTTGAATATCGCGACACACCATGGGTGGACTGGTCAAATTATTGGGCGACAGGTGATGCCTCTACTAAAAAAGAAGGCTCTGAAGCAAAAACCTTGTTGGGCGAGCATCTAAAACCAAATGGTCGTGGTATCGATGGCTCGTTGATCGACCTTGAATATCAACGCATGGAGCTGATTAAATTTAACTTGTTTGATAACTATACCTATGAAAGTTATGTGAAAGGACTAGGGGGCGACCCTGGTTCAACTTTGCGACAGTGGCAGGAAATGCGTCTTGATGCGGATCACCCACAATATCAAGAAGTGGGTGGCAGTGGACCTCAAGAATGTAATGGCGAATTAATCCGTGCTCGAACGCTAACTGGTATCTGTAATGATATATGGAATCCAAAAATGGGTTCGACAGGAACCCTCTTTGCACGCAACATGCAATTTGAAGCCACGTTCCCACGTCTGCAAAAAAATGAACTAACAGCCGCTCGCCATAGCGATGCAGAAAATGGTTTGAGAATTGGATTGCTAAAGCCAGACCCACAACTGATTAGTCGAAAGTTATTTACTCGTGAGCAATCTTCTCCTGATCAGTGCAATGAGGGTAAGGGCGACCCTAATGATCCTTCGCAATCGCACTGTGATTACCAAAAAGCGCCATTCTTTAATGTGTTAGCGGCTTTTTGGATTCAGTTTATGACCCATGATTGGTTTTCACATATGGATGAGGGGCGCAATAAACCCGGTCTTGTGAGTGCGGGTTGTGATGAAGAGGCGCAAGCACTCGGTTGTCGTCCAGATGATCAACGTGAAGCTGCATTGTTTGCCGAAGAGAGTGCCCCAGGTTCTTTTAAACATGCTGGTAAGGAATACCTAAAACGTGCCCATAAAACTACGAGTAATACCGTAACCGCTTGGTGGGATGCTTCACAAATTTATGGATACGATTCAATATCGGTTAAACGCGCATTGCGTGACTCTGTTGATGCCGCCAAATTATTACAGCCAGAGGGCTACTTGCCCTTGTTTTCAGAGTGTACACCGAAATGCTCTGTGCAACCGCAATGGCAGGGGCAAGAGGCTGCTGCCTTTCCAGATAACTGGAATATTGGATTGAGTTTTTATCACAACGTATTTATTCGGGAACACAATACAATCGTTGATGAGTTTCGCCGTTTACAAAAAGAAACGCCAGACCGCGACTCGGGTTTGCGTAATCCCAGCGATCCTCAAACTGTCATCACTTACGCGCAAGCCAGTGATGAAGAAATATTTAATGTGGCGCGCTTAGTTGTCTCTGCTGAAATTGCCAAAATTCATACCATTGAATGGACAACACAATTGTTGTATGGCGAGCCTTTGTATTTGGGTATGAACTCCAACTGGAATGGCTTATTTAATGTCGAGGAAGATGATGTTTCGAAAGTATTGAGAAAAATCTTTGATCGTGATGAAAATATTTTGAGTCGCATCTCGGCAAAAGTCGCTAAATTATTAGGTCGTTCGGAAGGGGATGATAAAGCGAATGCCTTGTATTCTATATTTGCGTCAGGAGCAGGCATTTTTGGTTTAAACAATACTCGTCACGAAGGTGTATTGTGGTGGAAAAAAGATGCTTGGGATATTACTGAACCCGCCGATGTCAATGGTGGTGTCAATCACTTTGGTTCGCCCTTTAACTTCCCTGAAGAATTCACTACCGTTTATCGTTTGCATCCTCTACTACCTGATTTAATTGAGTTTCGCGATGTGGGTGATGCCAATAAAATACAGACCATGATTCCTACCGTCGATACCGTGAGAGCAGGTGCTTCGCAACAAATGCGTGAAGGTAGTTTGGAAAATTGGGGCCTGAGCATGGGGCGGCAGCGCTTAGGTTTATTGCATTTACAGAATCACCCTCTGTTTTTACAAAATTTGGAAATGCCTCACTTAGGTTCTGCCTCTGGAAAATTAGATGTGCTGGCTCTCGATATTATTCGAGATCGTGAGCGTGGAGTTCCACGGTTTAATGAATTCCGCCGTCAAATCGGTCTGAAATCATTAAGCAGTTTCGATGATTTTGTGGATCAGCGTTTAGCGTCCGATTCTCCTGCGCGTCAACAGCAAGAAAAAGTCGTTGAAAAAATTCGCTCGATTTATGGTACACATAAGTGTGATGCCAGCAAAATTATCAGCGTTGTGCAAAAAGACGATGAAGGTAAACATATCAATGATTGTTATGGCAAACCGGATGGTTCTATCGTCGATAATATTGAAGATGTTGATACCGTTGTGGGCTGGTTAGCGGAATACACACGTCCTCACGGTTTTGCAATATCAGAAACACAATTTCATATATTTATTATCAATGCCTCACGCCGTCTTTTTAGCGATCGTTTTTTTACGTCTAGTTTCAGACCGGAATTTTATTCTCACCTGGGTTATAACTGGGTACTTAACAATGGTCCCTTATCTGGTTGTCCTTATCCCTTAACGACCATGAAGGATGATCGGCAAGTTTGTAATGAGCCTGAGCCCTCCAATGGTCACACGGTGATGGTATCGCCAATGAAGCGTTTGCTAATGCGCAATATCCCAGAGCTAAAAAGTGAATTGATGCATGTGGTTAATGTATTCGATCCATGGGCCCGTGATAGAGGAGAGTATTACTCTATTGACTGGAAACCTCGCGTGGATGCTAAAGATGATCCTGCGTTTAAGTAGTCGGCCATGAAAAATGCTTACCCAGCGGTCTAAGCCGCTGTGAGAGATGAAAAAGCAAGAAAAATCATGCTTTTTCGTTACGCTTTTTGATCGCGACCCTGAAAAAACCAGGAGGGGTTTTTCAGGGATAACTAAGATAAGGAGTGAAGGCTATGTTGACTAAGGCGGTAAAAAAAATAAAAGCTCACCATCATCACTTTTTGCCTCTAGCCACATTATTGGTTTTATCGGCCTGTAGTTCTGATCAAGACCTCGCACTGGGGGCTGAAAAAGCCGCCAGTGATGAAGCAGAAATTACCGATGAAATGATAGCGGTTATTAAAGAAGTAGGATTAAAAAAGTATCCGAGCGGAATATTAAAACGCTTTAACCAACCCAAAAGTGTGGGCTGTTTTGATGCTACGATGACAGTAGAAAAAAATCTTCCCGATGAACTAAGACAAGGAATTTTTTCAAAAGAGGTGAGTTACCCAGCTAAGCTTCGTTTTGGTAATGCGACAAAAGAAGACGATACCAAAAAAGATTTTCGGGGCTTATCAATCAAATTGGACAATGTGGAAGGGGATAGCTTATGGGGAGAGAATGGCCAACAAGATTTTACCTTAAATAGTTATCCTGCACTTTTTGCGGGAACGCCTAAGGACTTTTTAGCTTTTATTAATGCGACTAATGACGATAAGGTCTGGCGCTACTTTATTCATCCGAGCCACTTCTATTCGCTTATGGTGGTGTTGAAAGGTCGGGATAAAATAGATAATCCTTTTGCTATTCGCTACTGGAGTACCACCCCTTATCGTTTTGGCGAGAATAAAAGTAAAGCCGTTAAGTACTCCGTACAATCGTGTTCAACTCCCGTTGATACGAGAAATATTAAAAAACATCCATCTTTTTTTGTTGATGTAATGACCAAGCAGTTAGAAAGCTCTTCTGCTTGTTTTGAGTTTATGCTTCAATTTCAAACTGACCCTGAAACAATGCCTATTGAGGATGCCTCGGTTATTTGGGATGAAGATCAATCCCCCTTTGTTAAAGTAGCGACAATAACCATTGATGAGCAAGACTTTAACTCCGCTGAAAATCAAAAAAGCTGTGAGGCCATGACCTTTAATCCATGGCAAAGCCTTGAAGAGCATCGACCACTAGGCGGTATTAATCGAGTTAGGCGTGCCGTTTATTCGGAACTTGGAGAATTTCGTACAGAGGAAAATAAACAACGCGGTTTTTAAAAGTATTATCGTTAATCATTGCAGTATTAAACTTTAAAAGGCAACACTATGAAAATGAACCCTGCTGTCAGTAAATGGTTATCAATGACTCGAGAGGAACTCGATGAAATTTATAAAAATGCAGAGGCAGGAACCATTCCATCTGGTGATACTCGCGGTACAGCCATCGTTGCTGGTAGCTTCTTTGCCCGTATTTACGCTCGCTTTGCTCGCTTATTCGCTTGGCAAGGTAAAGTCTTTGATCTATTTCCTCCTAACCAAGAAAATGGCATTCTAGTTAATAAAATCAGCTACTTTAGTCTGACATTCATTGTTGCGAAAGTATATAAAGATGCCAGTTGGATGGATGGTAAAGAAACCATCGTGATTGATTACTCAAAAACCTCATTTTTTGCTAAACGCATTCGCGACGAAATAAGAGAAATAGAACCCGGTGTTTACTTGGGCAAAGTCTGGTTTGGTAAAACGCGTATATTGGATTTTGCGTTAAGTAGTGTAGAGTCGAAGTGAAAATTTTGGCTATATACATGTTTTAGTCTGAATGACTACCGATATACTTAAAAAGAATGCAGATCGCGGGTATGACGAAGTGTTTTTACGCAGAGCGTTTCTCGTTCCCGCGCTCTGCGTGGGAATGCATACAAAATCTAATGATTCAGTTCTCATAAAAGAGGCCTGTTTATAGAGGGTATGGTGCATTGGAAATGGGCGTCGATACTCCTGTTATGTATAAGTGTTGTGAAAACTAATAGCCAGATATGCGTTCCCACGCAGAGCATGGGAACGAGTTGTAGCAAAGACCAATTATTAAAAATAAACAAGCGATAATTTATGACTCCACAAGCGACTTTTATGATCTGTGCGCCCATTATTGATGGCCAACGAGAGAGTTTGCAGCATTTATTGAGCGCTATGAATAATGCGCCGGGTCAGGCTGATCCAAAAAATACCACGGTGCCTTTTTATCAATTCTCACGTTTACATCTCGCACGCTTTGTTATTATTGAAAACACTCCTCTACTCAATAATGATGATGAGATTCGCCACTATGGTGTAGAACCCAGTGATTGGAAACCAATGCTCGCTTTTTTGGGGGATGTTGATGGCTCTGTCGATTTATTTTTAGCCGAACTTGCCTTGCGTGCCGGGCCAGGCCTGCGCGAAGTTTTTTCTCACTGTGCCGATTTCGATAAAGAGCAAACGGATTTATTGCAATGGATGAAACAGCGGAATAAAAAACCAACGGCTAATTATGTTAATTGGCGTGGGCGAACCGTGGTGCAGATAAAAGAAGAGCAAAAATTAGCTCATGCCTTAAAGAAAAAGCTTGAAGAAATAAAAAATGGTCCAGAGGAGTACAGTTTACAAGGTTTACGCAAAGAACTTGTTAATTATGTTGAAGAGCAGCAGGCATCCGGCGAGCTTATTTTTTCAAAGGTTGAGCCTACACCTATTGCTTGGGTAGTCAAACACTATGCCCACCTGATATTAGTGCCTTTGGTTTTATTAATCCTTTTTCCTGTGATTTTGATTGGTTCTCCTTTTTACTTGTTTTATTTGCGTCGCCTGGAGAAAACTGATTTTGAAACGGATCAACCTGCACCTATAGAACATGTTCGCCAAATTTCTAGCCAAGAAGATATTGATGTTACTAACCATTTCAATGTGTTTGGCATGATTAAGCCAGGGCGCTTTCGTTTTTATACCATTTCATTTTTATTATTTATGTTGGATTATGCCTGTAGGCATGTTTATTTCAGAGGTTTTTTAACCCGTATTAAAACCATTCATTTCGCTCGTTGGGTGATAATGGATAGTGGGCGACGAGTCTATTTTGCCAGTAATTATGACGGTAGTGCGGATAGTTATATGGATGACTTTATTAATAAAGTCGCCTGGGGCTTAAATTTAGTGTTTAGTAATGGTGTGGGGTATCCGAGATCTCGGTGGTTGGTAAAAGGTGGCGCTGAATACGAGGAAAAATACAAAAGAAAACTGCGTCGCAGCCAATTACCCAGTGAAAGTTGGTACCGCGCTTATCCTGGTATGACCGCAGTTGACCTTGAGAGAAATACGCATATCCGTGAAGGTTTAGAAGCTGAAAAACTCAATAACCAGCAAATTCAAAGATGGTTAGCGCTTTTATACTAGTGAATAATTTCCAAAAAAGAATAGGCAGTAATAAACTGTGAAAAATATTGATTATAGTGATATTCAAGGTTTAATCCGTTTTGCTCATGGGCATCTTAATAGTGCCTGTTTTTTATTATTACATATTCGCGATGTTAACTTGGCTGCTCAGTGGGTGTTGCAAGCGCCAGTTACTAGTGCCGAAACCCATGAGTCCAAGCCAGAGCGTGTATTGCAAATAAGCTTTACCTCCCTAGGTTTACAAGCGTTAAAACTTCCAGAAACTGTAATAGAACAATTTTCGGAAGAGTTTATCAGTGGTATGAGCAGCGATGCGAATCGCTCGCGCCGGCTTGGAGATTTGGGCAGCAATAGCCCCGAAAATTGGCAGTGGGGTAGACATGAAAAAGCTGCTACAGAATCAGAACGTGCGACACCGCATCTTTTGTTGATGATTTATGCTCGGGAAGGCGATCTTGATGCCTGGAAAGAAGCAGTAAAAGGCGATGCGTTTGAGCAGGCTTTTCGCATACAGGATTGTTTGCATACCACCAGCTTAGGTCCAAAAGAACCTTTTGGTTTTGATGATGGTATTAGCCAACCAAAAGTTGATTGGCAGCGTAAGGTGAGCACAGATTTACATGAACGCGATAGCTACTCTAATTTGTTAGCGCTTGGTGAAATATTACTGGGCTATCCTAACGAATATGGTCTTTATACTAATCGTCCTTTGATTGATCCGGCTGAAGATAGCTTGGCAGAAACACTGAATCATGCAGAAGATAAACCGGCCTTAAAAGATCTTGGTCACAACGGCAGTTATTTGGTCTTTCGACAATTGGCTCAGGATGTTGTTGGGTTTTGGAGAAGTATTGATGCGGCGGTCAATCATGATAGTGAACAACGAGAACAACTTGCTGCGGCTATGGTTGGGCGGCATCGCGATGGCAGGCCACTCGTCAGCCCTAGCAAAAAACCAATACAGGGGATTGTTGATAAAGGTGCTCAGTTTAAGAAAAATCATTTTACTTATGACGATGATCCTCATGGACAACAGTGCCCCATAGGTTCTCATGTGCGCCGTAGTAATCCTCGCACGGGTGATTTTCCTGTGGGTGTGACCGGATTTATTTCTCGTTTTATTCGCATCTTTGGATTTTGTCGACGACATCCACACGACGATGTTATTGCATCAACGCGTTTTCACCGTTTATTGCGTCGCGGCAGAAGTTATGGTCCGGCTTTGCTGCCAGAAGATGCACTCAAAGCCGATTTAGCTGAGGATATTGCGAATCAAGAGCGCGGTTTACATTTTGTATCTTTGGGAGCCAATATCAGCCGTCAGTTTGAATTTGTTCAAGCGGCTTGGAATATGAGTCCTAAGTTTGGGGGTTTGTCTACTGAGCGGGATCCAGTGATAGGGCATCGAGAGCCATTACCTAATGGAGAATCTAGCGATAACTTTACTTTACCACAGGCATCTGGCCCAACCCAGTGTATTAAAAATCTACCGCAATTCGTAAAGGTAGTCGGTGGCGCTTATTTTTTTATGCCGAGTCTTAAAGCCTTGAAATATATTGCTCAGCAAGCAATCGCTAGCGACCAATCATAATTTAGAGATTACTATTTAGAGAATATAATCGTGATACTAGAACCATTACATCGTCTACTGGTTAAAGTGCTTGAAGTTGAACGTCGGCTTGAGCCATTTTTTCGTCCCACATTAAACCGCTTACTCCGTGAGCCTTCAGCATGCCTTATTCAATATTTGATTAATCGACAAAGAAAAGATGAAGGTTTAGCGTTAGCAGAAGAAGTTATTTCTCCAGATGAAGAAAAAAGCCTGGATGAAATTATCCGTCTAATGGCGGATCAGATGCGTGGTCATTTTAAAGAGGGTAAATATGAGCGGGGGGGCAATACCAAAACCCATGGTCTAGTGCGCGCAACCGTCACCATACGCGATGACTTACCAGAACATATGCGTAAAGGTATTTTTGCTGAAGCTAAAAGTTATCCTGCGTATGTTCGTTATTCTGGTCCTGGCCCCGATGTTCCTAAAGATATTCAAGATGTAGGCTTTGGCAGTATGGCGATGAAAATTATGGGAGTACCAGGCCCTAAATTAATGGATGATGAAAAGTTTACGCAGGATATGTCCTGTATTTGTACCCCGACCTTTGTCACACCCGATACCCGTTCTAACGCACGACTCCAGGATTGGAGCTTACGTGATATGCCTATTTACTATTTTTTTGATCCAAGAGATTCGCATATATTGGATTTTTTTATGCAGTCTCTATGGAATGAAACACAATATAACCCTTTGGGTCAGCGTTATTTTAGTTGTGTGCCTTATCTGTTGGGAGAAGGACAGGCGATGCAGTATTCATTCGCGCCTAAGTCAACAGTAGATACCAAAATTCCCGGCGTTCCTTTTGGTAAGGTGCCGGATAATTATCTGCGGGATAATATGGTTAAAACCTTGGCTAGAAAAAGTGTTGAGTTTGACTTGCTTATTCAATTGCAAACAGACCCTCATCTTATGCCTATTGAAAACGCGGCTGTGCGCTGGCCTGAGAAACTATCACCGTTTATTCCTGCGGCGACTATTCATATTCCCCAACAAAAATTTGATTACCCCGCGCAGTTTGATTTTACGCGTCAATTATCGATTAATCCTTGGCATTGTCTTCCAGAGCATCGGCCTTTAGGTAATCAAAGTCGTGCCCGTAAACGTTTGTATTTAGAGTTGTCTACATTTCGGCAAAAAATGAATAAAACGACGCATGTGGAACCAACAGGTGACGAGGTTTTTGATCAGTGAACATTTTCTTAATGTAAAAGTGGAATATAACATGTCGCTATTAATCTACATAAAAAGAATGTTGTGGTCATCCTCGCGCCGCCGGGGATCCATGTTGGTCGAAGCCTCTTCTAGTATGAGGTCCCACCTACACGGGAACAACGACAAGAAAAATCAATGTCTTGATCGTTATTTTAGCGTATTGTTTTTAGCGGTAGCACTTGTTTTATTTGGACACCTTACTTATGCCGTAGAAGAAAATGGTGTGGAGTTTAACGAATCCGTACAGCTAGACGATGGTTCAACTTTGGTACTCAATGGAACCGGAACTCGCCGAAAATGGTTTGTTAAAGTGTATGCCGCCGCATTATATTTACCGAGTCATTCTAGTGATGCTGATACCGTTATTGCCATGCCAGGACCAAAGCAAATTAACATGGTGTTTATTTACAAAGAGGTGGAGCGAAAAAAGTTATTAGCAACTTTGGATGAAGGTTTTAAAAATAACCATACAGAAGAACAACTGGCAATTCTTGCAGAACCACTAGATCAATTGAAATCTTTCTTTAAAACGGTAAAGAAAGGAGATGAGGTTCTATTGCGTTATACCGATGCTCTTGGAACCGAAGTGTTATTTAATAATGAGCTGCAAGGTGTCATTAAAGGTTTTGACTTTCAGCAAGCGATGTTTCGAGTATGGCTAGGTGAAAAGCCAGCAGATAAGACCTTAAAAAAAGGGATGTTAGGATTATCTAAATAAGATTTATATACACAAACAAGCAAGCAAGAGAGGCCCACCATGGATACCCTCCAACAAAAAAAGACGATATTGTATCGCTTAGGTATCGTGATGTTGGTTTTAATTATTGTGTCGGCAGTTTTAGTTTTACTGTTTTATATTATTAGCGAACAGATGGGCACTATGTTATTTGCCTTGCTTATAGGTGGGATAGGTGCTTGTGTTTCTTTTTTCTTACGCTTTTCTAAGCTCACCACAACAGAAATTGAATTTATAGTGACTTCCTGGTGGTCAATTGTGGTTCCCGTTCTTATCGGTCTCATTATGGGAGGCTTTATTTATATTGTCTTTTTTGCGGGGATATTAACGGGGGATGGTGGGGATGGTTTATTTACTAGTAATCTTTTTCCCTTATTTACCAGTACACAATTAGAAGAAGGGGAGGTTCTCAGTTTAAAAAAGGCCCTTGAGATTCGTCCGGTGTCAGTACAAGATTTTGGAAAGTTATTAGTGTGGTGCTTTCTAGCCGGCTATTCTGAAAGGTTAGTCCCTAATATTTTGCAAAATTTGGAACAGAGAGTGGGTGATAAGACAAAAAAAGCTTAAGGGTACCCTTAAGAATTCCTTTAGGGATTGCCTTTTTATCTACCCGCGTAAAATTCTCATTTTTAGAGGTATGGTTAATACATCACATCCATCTGAATTTCCTCAGCGTATTAGTATGAATGCGCTATACTTAAGCTCACCGTAATAAAACCGTATTCTGAGTTGTTCTATGTCTGCTAATCCCTCGTCTGTCAAAACCACTGGCAATATCGTTGCTTCATTGATACAGAGTCTCAATAACATTCTTCTTGGCAAAGAAACCTGCGTTAAACTATCGTTAGCCTGCCTATTGGCTAGGGGACATTTGTTGATAGAAGACTTACCTGGCATGGGTAAAACGACATTGGCCCACGGATTGGCAAAAGTCTTAGGTTTGTCTTTCCAGCGAATTCAGTTCACCAGCGACTTGCTTCCAGGGGATGTGCTGGGTGTTTCTATTTTTAATCCTAAAATCCATGAGTTTGAATTTCGGCCTGGGCCGGTATTTACTGAAATTTTATTGGCCGATGAGATTAACCGTACCTCTCCAAAAACACAAAGTGCTTTACTCGAAGCCATGTCCGAGAACCAGGTTACTATCGATGGGGTAACGCGTGATTTAGCAAAGCATTTTTTCGTCATTGCCACGCAAAATTCTCAGCATCAGACGGGTACATTCCCTTTGCCCGAGTCGCAATTAGACCGCTTTATGATGCGTATTTCGCTAGGCTATCCCGATCCTAATTCTGAGAGAGAGTTACTCAAAGGTGTCAACCCAAGGTATCGCTTAGAGGGCTTGAGTGCATTGTTATCTGCTCAAGATTTAGAGGCTATTCAAACCGAAGTGGGCAAGGTTACTGCCAGTGAGCAGTTGTTAAATTATCTGCAACGCTTATTGGCATTTACCCGTGAATCTGGCGATTTTAGTCATGGCTTATCGCCAAGGGCAGCCTTAGCATGGCTGCACTGTGCAAAAGCCTGGGCCTTGATACATGGTCGCCAGCACGTTATCCCTGAAGATATTCAACAGTTGATGCTGCCCGTAGTAGGGCATCGCTTATTACCAGCTGAGCAAGAAATCGTGGCTAGAAATGCCGTGGATAAAATTATTCAGTCGGTCGCTGTTGTTAGTTAAAAAGCCTTGGCTTCTTACTGTCGTTGAATAAAGACTCTCATCTATGCTTAGGAAAAAGCTTATCAATAATTGGCTTAAACGCCGCATTCCTCGGCAGGTAGCGCATAAGCTACAGCACCGTAATATTTTTATATTGCCGTCAAAAACAGGCCTAGGATTTTGTTTGTTTATTTTTTTACTTTGGCTCTTAGGGACAAATTATCAAAATAATTTGGTGCTGGCGACGGCTTTTTTATTGTTGGCCTTAATCGTTATCTGCATTCACCATACCTATGGTTATCTGGCGGGTTTACAGATTAGTGTGATTAAAAC
>JBNKUQ010000067.1:0-17162 GCA_050298695.1 Cellvibrionaceae bacterium | reverse complement strand
CGTCTTACCAGGCCAACGGTCTCTATTTAGTGACAACAAAACTACCGCACCAAAACCAGAAACAGCTCCACTGCAAGTCGCACAAACTCAAACTAAGCCATCACAGAAAAGCAATAAGACGATAGAAAAAAAAGTAGAGTCTGCAGAAAAAACATCAGACAAAGCCAAGCAATCGGCTACTTCAACTCATGTTTCAGCAAATAAAGCAACAACTGAAAACCCTTTCCTACCTAAACATATACGTGACCGCCTTAGCGGCAATATCGATACACCTATCGATATGAGCACATTTAATTTACATAAAGAAATCATGGCAAATACTGCCGGAATATCATCTACACTCACAACGGAACAAAAACTATCAAACACTAAAGGCACTACCAATAACAAACACCAAGAGATTATTGACTCGCTAGTGAGAGAGTTTATGCCAAAGATTGAAATTCGTTTGAGGGAAAAGCTTAAAATGCTACTTGAAGGGAAAGATTGAGGGCTACCTCTGAACGAGCAGCCCTATCAAAACGAAACGACTTAACGATAGCGACTATAGACGTCCTCTAAAAATCCTTCTTTTCGCATGTCATCAAGGATGTTATTTAATTTCTTAATGACGCTATCGGGCGTATTGATATTAAAAGCAACGTACATTTGTGCTTCGCGAACGGTATAAACTTCCTCTAGACCAGTGACACCATACTGCTTCGCAAGGTATGGGCCATACAAATTACCAGAAATCCATAAGTCGATGCGGTTACGAGAGAGCTTAAGAACATTAAGATGGTCGCTACGAACCGCGTCTGTGGCAAGCCCAGCCTCTTCTAGAAGAGCTATACTAGCAGAACCACGATAAGCACCAATTCGATATTTTGCAGCTTCCTGGATACTATCCACTTTAATGTTGTCACCACTTTTTTTAAACAACACATAGTTATTGTTGGCAATAGGCCCCACCCATTTGAATAAACCATCACGCGCTGCGGTACGAGTCGTCGAGAACAAACCGACAAAAGGCTGTTCTTGAGCCATAGAATATGCACGCTTCCATGGTAGTAGTTCTAATGTGTAGGGATATTGTGAGCGGCGAATCATTTCAATCACAATTTCAAAAGAAGCGCCACCAATACCTTGCCGTCCTTCCGTTAAATTCAAATCAATATTGTAAGGAGGATAGTGTTCGGTCAATAAACGAATAGATTGCGCAGAACTTACGGAGCTAAATGTTAAACATAGCAAGGTAAGCCCAATAAAGTAATTTCGTGCCTTATTAAATCGAAGGCTAAATGACTTACTCATTTTTTACCTTCCATTTTACCCATAAGTGCTTTATGTTGTTGACTAAGCTTACGTAAACGATCTATCGACATTTTCAAACTAACACGCATTCTATCAATGGCATTGGCTACAACCCCAATTTCATCTTGGCGATCGGTCTCAATTTCCACATTAAAGTCGCCACGACTTATTTGATTTGCGGCATCACTCAATTCTTGAATTGGCTTCCTGAGTACATTACTGATAACAAAGAACAATACGATAAAAATAGTGATATCCAATACTAGCAATGTCAACACAACACCTAGTACCGATTGTATCAATTCATTGCGCTTAAACTGTTGAGATACGTAGATAACAATCCGCCCTATGTTTTCATTATTGTTGTTGATATAAGACTCTGCTTTGATACGACCATCGAAGTTATTAATGTCTGTTTTAACAGCTGAAGTCACTCGCCAATTAGACTGGCGCTGTTTACCAACAACCAGATTGCTATTTTCGCTATCAAGCACAAAAATCGCCTCAATGTCTTTAGTCAGCATTTCAGCTTCTACCGAGTCGGAAACCAATTCAGTATCAAGATTCCATAACGGAATGCGCAAGTTAGCGGTTAGCTTTCTGGCAGTAACATCTGCCAACTCTTTTAGTTCTGTATCAAATATAGATTGCTTACGATAAATATCGATAACAGCATAGGTACCTAAAACTAAAGTGATCAACACAATGGCAACCAAGATAATTTTAGCCTGAACAGATAAGAAAAATTTATTTTTATTGGGCATAGAGATTGAGTTCCTGATATTACTTCTTAAAAGAACCTTAGTATAAAAACATCTTAAACACCAAAAAACAAGACAAAAAATTCCCAAAAATAAGCGATCGAAAGAAAGGGTATAATATAAGTTAATTTTTTGGTTGAAAAAGCCCTGCTATTAATATTTGTTAAGACGGTAAGATGAAAAAGCGACAGTTTAAATCTAATAGATAGCATTTCAATTCCATTTTACTCTATAAAAATCTTCCATCTTAACCACAGAAATACCGCCATTTATTTGCCAGCAAATAATTTCCGCGATAACGTCTGCCTCATATAGAACCAAAAGTGACTCTAATATGAGGTGACACCCAGAGAAACTGAAATCACGCGGGTGTAGAATGTAAAATAAAGCTTCTTTTTTAAACGTAAAAAACAGCGCAGCTTAAAAAACAGATAATAAATATTCAAACACAACAAGCTTACCACTCAATCGACCATTTTCTTTTTATTGTTGCAACACGATTGGAGTGAGTATACGTGAGCATAAAAACCATTCGCTAATGCATAATGCAATTTTTGCATGCAAAGACTGCATGGTACAGAAGAGCTTGAAAACACCCTTCTCAATTGCAAGAAGGATGATAACCAAGAAGACCGACTTGAACACCTCCTAAAAATTAGAATTTTTATTTGTTAGCAACACTATGGCTCCTGCTCATTTCCTAATCCTCACCACCTTAAAAGCCCATATAGCCAGGCATTCCGTGCACTTTGGCGAGATATCACTGTATAATCGCGGATTTTGCCAACCCGATTCACTGACTACTTTAAAATGTAAAGACAACAACGACAGAAAATGATGGATAAGACCTACCAACCTCAATCAATAGAACAATCCTGGTATCGCACCTGGGAAGAAAAAGGCTATTTCAAACCTTCCGGTGAAGGTGAAAGCTACTGCATTATGATTCCCCCCCCCAATGTGACGGGGAGTTTACATATGGGGCATGGATTCCAAGAAGCCATCATGGATGCATTGATTCGCTATCAACGCATGAAGGGCAAAAACACGCTATGGCAGGTCGGAACGGATCACGCTGGTATTGCCACCCAAATGGTCGTTGAACGTCTTTTAGATGCCGAGGGTATTTCTCGCCACGATCTCGGCCGTGAAAAATTCATTGAAAAAGTCTGGGAGTGGAAAGAACAATCCGGCGGACATATTACTCAACAATTGAGACGCCTTGGCGCCAGTCCAGATTGGAGCCGCGAACGCTTTACTATGGATGAAGGTTTCTATAAAGCCGTTCAAGAAGTCTTTATCCGCCTCTATGAAGATGGCTTAATTTACCGTGGTAAACGCCTCGTGAATTGGGACCCTAAACTTCATACGGCCATTTCCGATTTAGAAGTAGACAGTAAAGAAGAAAACGGCTTCCTTTGGCATTTTCGTTATCCGCTAACCTCTCCTTCTGATGATACACAATACTTAGTCGTTGCCACTACGCGACCCGAAACGATGCTGGGCGATACTGCCGTTGCTGTGCACCCAGAAGATGAACGCTACGCACACTTGGTTGGCCAAACGATTACCCTACCCTTAGTCGGTCGAACCATTCCCATTATTGCCGATGACTATGTCGACAGAGAATTTGGCACAGGCTGTGTAAAAATTACCCCTGCTCATGACTTTAATGACTATGAAATGGGACAACGTCATCAGCTTGAGGTGATCAACATTTTTGACGATGACGCCAACTTAAACAATAGTGTTCCAGAAGCCTATCGAGGCATGGAACGTTTTGCAGCACGTAAACAAATCGTTGCGGATTTAGACAAATTAGGCTTTCTCGATAGCATTGTTGACCATAAGTTAAAAGTCCCTCGCGGTGATCGCTCTGGCGTGGTTATTGAGCCTTACCTCACCAATCAGTGGTATGTAAAAACCCAGCCGCTCGCGGATGAAGCCATCAAAGCGGTTGAAAATAAAGACATCCAGTTTGTACCCAAGCAATATGAGAATATGTATTTTTCCTGGATGCGGGATATTCAGGACTGGTGTATTTCGCGTCAGCTTTGGTGGGGACATCGTATTCCCGCTTGGTATGACGACGAAGGTAATGTCTATGTCGCTCGCAATGAAGACGAGGTTCGCACTAAGTACAAGCTCAACGACAATGTATCGCTAAGGCAAGACGACGATGTATTGGATACCTGGTTTTCCTCAGGCCTTTGGACCTTTGGCACCCTAGGTTGGCCGGAACAAACCAAAGAACTGGAAACTTTCCATTCAACTGATGTTCTGGTCACCGGCTTTGATATTATTTTCTTCTGGGTTGCCCGCATGATTATGCTAACCCTGTACTTCAAAAAAGAAGTGCCCTTCCATACCGTCTATGTTCATGGTCTGGTACGCGACAGTGAAGGACAAAAAATGTCGAAGTCTAAAGGGAACGTACTCGACCCCATCGACCTTATTGATGGCATCGACCTGGAAAGTCTCGTTACTAAACGCATCACAGGCTTAATGAACCCCAAAGATGCCGCCAAAATAGAAAAGAAAACGCGCAAAGAATTTGCCGAAGGTATTAACCCTTATGGTACCGACGCCTTACGCTACACCTATTATTCTCTCGCATCTACAGGGCGCGATATTAACTTTGACGTGGGCCGTATCGAAGGCTTCCGCAATTTTTGCAACAAGATATGGAATGCCGCGCAATACGTATTAACCAATTGCGAAGGCGAAGATTGTGGGGAGAACGGCGGTGATGTTAAGCTTTCTTTGGCTGATCGTTGGATTATTTCTAAATTACAGCAAGTTGAATCTGCTGTCGCCGAAGGCATCGAAACCTATCGCCTCGACCTAGCACAACAAGCCCTCTACGACTTTATCTGGAATGAATACTGTAGCTGGTATCTAGAGCTATCAAAACCCATCCTTAAAGATGAAAATGCTACACCCGAGCAGCAACGTGGCACCCGCCGTACTCTTGTTCGCGTACTCGAGGCCACATTGCGCTTGGCGCATCCATTAATGCCATTTATCACAGAAGAGCTCTGGCAAAAAGTAAAACGTCTTGCCGGGGTTGAGGGCGAAACCATTATGCATGCCCCCTACCCTATCGCTGACGACAGCAAAATCGATCAAACAGCGATGAATGATTTGGAATGGGTAAAAAAAGTGATCGTCGGTGTACGCAATATCCGTGGCGAAATGAATATTGCCCCTTCCGCTAAGCTTCCTCTCTACTTTGCCAATGGTAGCGAAAGTGACAAGCAGCGCTTGGATACCAACCAAAACTTCCTTATAACACTGGCTAACTTAGAAGCGACTCATTGGTTAAATGCAGGAGAAGATGCCCCCATGTCTGCAACAGCATTGGTCGGTGAAATGGAAATCCTGGTACCTATGGCAGGATTTATCGATAAAGAGGCTGAAGTTGCTCGTTTAGATAAAGAAACGGACAAACTTAAAGCAGATATTCAACGCATCAAAGGAAAACTGAGTAATGCTAACTTTGTAGATAAGGCGCCAAGTGAAGTCGTCAATAAAGAGAAAGAACGCCTTGCCAGTGCAGAGTCATCTGTAGAAAAACTTAAACAGCAAAAAGAAAAAATTATTAATTTATAACATTCATCGCCAAGCAATATATTGCGTTATCCTTATTTTCAAGGTTGGCGCAATATATATTATTTTTTCAACTCTTTCTGATTTTTTCTCACTATTCTTTAAATACTTAGCTATACTCTACTTGATTGTCACCAAAAGATTTATGATTGGCCGTCAGTATGATGGAACACTATGTAAAAAAGCGATTTTTAGGACTCAGCCGTACCCTTGTTGTCGGATTTAGTCTCGTAAATACCAGTTGGGTCACTGCTAAAGCACTCGACTCAGAAGGCTTTTACCTATCCACCGACACAGAACATCAATACGAGCAAGTTTTCTCCCCAAGTGAACTCTACGAACTGCAATTAAGTGATAACACGCAGTTTTTTGTCGGCCGGAAAAAAATGGCGTATTCAAGCCTGATTTATCAACAAGAATACAATCAAGGGATTATGGGCAGTATTAAACTCCCTGATTTAGGTACAAGTCTAAGGACCTTCACCGCTGATACCCAAGCAACAAACATATACGATTCGCAAGAACTAGGCATAGAAGATCAACGCAATCGCGCCACGGGTATCATCTGGGAATACCAACCCGTTACGGAGGCTGAACAAGATATTACCTTCACCACCAGCTATTTATCAGGGAATAATACTGTCGACATGCATAATGGTGATGCGATGAGCTTCAGTACTTCTGCTCATACTTTAAATCGCCAACTGCATCTTCGTGGAGAAATAGCACAATCCTCTTATGCTACTTACACCGATAATATTAAAAACCGTTACGACTCTCAGGAAGCACAACATATTAGTCTGCATTACACGCCCAACACTCATGAACGTGAAAAGGACCAAGGCCAATGGGATATTGGCATCGAGAAAAAAACAGTCGATGCTTACTTTCAAACGCTATTTAATCGCAATCTTCCAAGGGACAAAGATATTACACGCTTATTTGGGCACTATAACAAGCAACAATGGTCTGTGGAAGCATCGGTCAACAACGAAAAAAATAATTTAGCCAATCAATTGGACACCACCGAAACCATTCGCAGCGGAACACTTTTGGGACGCTACAAAAATCCGCAAACATCGAAGCATTGGGGACGTAGAGACTACAGTTTGGCCTATCACCAATCGAATACTATTCAAAACTATCACTGGCAAAACACCGACAACACATCGCCGGACGCGAATCACAACCGCTACCAAGGCCTTACCTTTGAAAGCAGACATTATTACGACGATTGGCACTGGCGCTATAAATTAGGGCATGCTGTGGCGAGTAATAAATTAGACCTCAATGGCCATTTCACCAACCAAGAGATCGAACTGGGAACACAATTTAGTATCGGTAAAAAAACCTTTATCGATACTTATATTCGCTCATTACAAAGTAAACGCGACAAAACGCATCTACTTTCCAGCGAGTGGGTTCACGGCATCAACATCAAAAAAATATTTGATAAACAAAAAGGTGTGGGCAATATTGGATTGCAATTTTATCAACGAGATACCGATATCAACTTGGACGATACTGAACAACATCAAACACTCTTATTCACCAGTAACCTTCAAGCACGGCTTTATCAGACCAAAGCGCTCTACCCAAATGTTGATCTGGATTTTTCAGCTCAATATAAACAAGACGTAAATGACTTCGCCAATATTGGCGTCAACGATTACCAGACAAAAATGACTTTGTCATTAAATTGGAAAACGGAGTAAATAATCTAATCATCATCGCGGATGTTTCTATCAAGGGTTTTGGAACGACTTAACAAGTATGATAATTCTACGGGCAAGTAACGCAATCCCAATTTAGACTTGCTCCGGAAACAAAAATTTCATTACACCAGAGCATTTCATTATCTAAAAGACGTTTCTCTTCTTGATCATACAAATAATCATGACGGTAAAAACCTCTATCCACCTTTTCCCAAAACATTGAAACCGTAAAAAATAGAGCGTTTCTCGCTTTAATGACCAACTGAGTAATATCATCTAAATTTTCTTGCTGAGAAAACTGTTGGCTAAGTACAAGCATTTCATGAAAAACACAAATTAAATCACCATATTCTTTATTGTAATGTTTGAGCCACCCAAAATCACCCCAGCCAAAATCACCGAGAAAAGAGGAAGCAAGATCCAAAGATTTTACATTGGATTCACTACATATAGATTCCTTCAATAGTCTTCTAGAAATCTTTATAGCTTTATGTAGTTCACTTGGCCAAGTAGGTTCTGGATTACTCCATAATAGTGATCTTTCCAAGCAGTTGTAGACAAATAATAATTTTTTGACGGCGTTACCCTCATTAAAAGCATAGCACCCACCACTACTAGAAGGATAAAGCCAAGTAATATAAGAATTTAAATGAGGATTGGGCAAGATAGCGGCTTCGTTTTTACACCAAGCAACAAAATCATTATAATCATCAAACTTCGTAGACACCCAAAGTAATACGATTAATTCATTCCGGCTATTCCACGAGTATTTACTGGTTGACCAATCAAAATTAAAAAATGGCCAATCCAGTAAGCGTTTAACTACATCAATATTCATACTCGGCGTATCATTTTAAAATGACTTATTAGCAATTATTAAAATATATATTCGGGCTAAGCAATGAAGTGTATTGAACCGGGAGTATTCATCAATTTCACTCCTCAAGCTCTGTCCAACGTTCTAAGGCATGATCTAGCTCACTCTGTTTTTGAGTCAGTTCATCAATAACTGGCTGCATAACATCATGTTCTTGTTGATAAAAAGTAGGTTCGGCCATACGAGCTTCTAGCTCTGCAATACTTTTTTCAAGGAGTTCTATTTTAGTAGGAAGCTGTTCTAGCTCTCGCTGTAAATTGTAACTGAGTTTTTTCTTGCTAACAGGCTCACTTTTTTTTACCTCTACCGTATTCGCTTGTGCGGCTCTTTGTAAACCAGCAGGGCTTTCTTTGTCTTCTAGCTGCTTACCGTATTTAACCCAATCGCTGTAGCCACCAACATAGGATGCCACTTTACCGCCAGATTCGAACACCAATGTACTAGTTACCACATTATCTAAAAAATCGCGGTCGTGACTGACTACAATCAATGTACCTTTATAATTCACTAACTGCTCTTCGAGAACCTCTAGCATTTCTACATCGAGATCATTGGTTGGCTCGTCTAAAATAAGCAAGTTGGTTTCACGAGTAAACATTTTTGCGAGTAAGACACGATTGCGCTCACCACCTGATAATGCTTTAACTGGCGTCATTGCCCGCTTGGGGCTAAACAAAAAACTTTTCATATACCCAATAATATGACGCTCCTTGCCATTGATTTTGATATATTCTTTCCCATCGCCAACATTATGAGCCACGCTTTTTTCCAGATCGAGTTCACGATGAATCTGATCAAAATAACCTATTTGTAACCCGGTTCCCAGTTTGACAATACCTTGGTCTGGCTCAATTTCTCCCAATAATATTTTTAATAACGTACTTTTACCCACTCCATTATTGCCAATTAAACCTATCCGATCTCCACGCATGACTTTTAATTTAAAATTATCAATCAGCAAGTCTTCACCAAAACCATGGGTAATACTGCGCGCTTCAATGACCTTACGCCCAGATTTTTCCTCGGATTCGCCAATTTGAAATTTCGCTTTTCCCTGGCGTTTAATACGCTTACTGTATTCTTCTCGCATGGCTTGTAATGAACGTACTCGTCCTTCGTTACGCGTACGCCGCGCTTTAATACCTTGACGAATCCAGACTTCTTCTTCCGCCAAACGTTTATCGAATAATTTATTTTGGGTTTCTTCCTCTTCTATTGCCTTTTCTTTTAGCGTTAAATAATTTTGATAATTACCAGGCCAACTGATGACTTGACCGCGATCAATTTCAACAATTCGTGTGGCCAGTTTTTGTAAAAATGAGCGATCATGGGTGATAAAGACCACAGAACCTTGATACCCCTTGATCATATGCTCAAGCCACTCAATAGTACTGATATCCAAATGGTTGGTCGGCTCATCCAATAATAAAACATCGGGCTTTGAAACTAATGCTTTACCTAGCGCTACTCGACGTTGCCAACCACCAGAGAGCTCACTGAGTTTTTTATTCGCAGGCAAACCCAACTGCGTCATTATTGTCTCGATTTGTTGCTCAAGGTTCCAACCGCCAATGGCATCTATCTGCTGCTGAATATCCTGCATATCTAACAAGGAGGTTTCGTCCGCAACGGCTGCTAATGCATTAAATTGATCAATCAACTGCTGTTGATATGCCAAACCCTCGGCAACCACATCTTCGACCTTACGCTCTAATTTGCCTGGCAACTGCTGATATAACTGACTGATTCGCAAATGGCGCTTAAAATGAATCTCGCCACTATCCGCCTGCTGTTCGCCCATAATCAGTTTTAACATCGTCGACTTTCCCGCCCCATTGCGTCCAATCAAGCACACTCTCTCCGATGGCTCTAAGGCGAAATCAGTTTCAGTCAAAATTTTTTGATCGCCAAACTCTAGCGATACTTGGTCAAAGCGGATTAATGTCATGAGGATGATACAACTATGGAGGTTGGATAAAATACTAGAAAGCGGATTATAGAGTAAATCTAAGAATAAAGCTGCAAGCTACAAATAGAATTTAAAACATCAAGAGTTTCTACTATTTTTTACTAAGTTCTAGAAGCTAGCTGCTTGTAGCTTCAAACTACTTTAATATGCCATGGTTCAAAGCGTACGCCTAAATTATTACCGTGGTCATAGCGTATCGCGATATACCCTAGCTCTTGCATTTTTTTAAACTCATCAGTAGAGGCAAAATCATCTGTAAAATTCTTGGCGCCCCAACCGACTCTACCCACATCAAAATCGCCGATCCCATGATAAGAGTAACCCGGTGGTGCTAAAGAGCGAGATGCGCGGGATAAATTTCCTTTTACGGTTATAGTTTTCGCTAAAAATAAATAGAGTTGCTTCACATTAGAGCGAATGCCCGATGTTAGGATAACCGAATCACCCACATCACGAGTGAGCTTTTCATAGTGGCTTAAGGCTTCATGTTTCAATATGTAATGTCCTGATCCAGGAATTTTTATCACATCGGATTTTTTATAGGCAGTTGTTAATGTTTCGCTCACTTTGTCGCCATAAAAACCATAGTGCTTGGCATCCGTAGCGAAAAGCTTTTCAATAAAGGCCAATTCCTCTTTACTAAATACCCCTATTGCCGAGTAACGCTTTGCGTAACGCAGTGTTTCATCAAAACTGACCAAGTTAAAATGGCCATAACCTATGGTTTTTTGAACCATCTGCAAACGGGTATACACTGAAGCAAGCAATGGTTTTTCTGCTTTCGATACAAAAATATCGTCGTCATAGTCGCGGGCAAAATCGATACTTTTCTGAATTTGTTTTGGGGTTGCCATATCTTCTGCGGCTGTTTTCGACGTTTGCTTTCCATCGATACCCATCGTATCCGCATCACGATGGTCCATCTCTTCAACACCCTCTCTCCTGCGCCCTATCTTTAATACATCTTCAATGGCCAAATCTTGCAGGGCGATTGCTTGCTCGCGATCTATTGGTGGATCCAAGAAGGACAAATAAGGAGAGGGAAACGGTTCTGGGAAAGCAGCCAGAGCATTCAGCTCTGTTATCAAACTAGGCTTTCGGGTTAACCAAATACTGTTGCCTGCTACGGTGGTTGTCGCCAAGCCCATGCATGCTGTAATAAACTGTCTGCGTTTCATCTAATTTCCAGCAGGATTAATTAGTCAGCTACTGTCAGGTTATTTAAAAATAATACTCTGAGGTAAGTAGTTATTCCTATCAGAGCATTCCCGCGAAAGAGGGAACCCAGGAGTTAATAGGTATATTTCAAGCCTGGATCCCCGCCTTCATGAGAATGACGGCGAGATTTTTTTAAATATCCCGATAAACCTATCTTAAAAGATAGCACTAAATCGGGCGATCTTCCTTTAACAACGATTAAAATATATGTTCCCTGCCAAATACACCTCAGGCTCTATTATTAAACACCTCCTTATTATGACCGGATCCGCCACTACCGGCCTATTGGTGATGTTTTTATCCGACTTAGTGGATATGTACTTTCTCAGCCTACTTGGAGAAATCGAAATAGCCGCCGCTATCGGATTCGCAGGGTCGATTTTATTTTTTACGGTTTCGCTTAATATTGGACTGGCTATCGCCTGCAGCGCATTAGTTTCTCACAAGCTGGGATCCGGTGATATGGAGAATACCCGAGCCACTATCACTCATGCCTTGGTATCTGCCCTAGTCATTACCATACCCATTACCTTGGTGATTTGGACACTGATTCCTACATTACTTTCAAGCCTTGGAGCAAGCGGAAAAGCTCTCGAACTGGCTAACGACTATCTCTCCATTATCATTCTCAGCATGCCGATACTAGCACTCGCCATGTCCGCTGGAGGAATTATGCGCGCCCAAGGCGATGCTAAAGGAGCGATGTGGTTAACCATGCTCGGTGGCATCATCAATGCAGTACTAGACCCTCTTTTTATTTTTGGTTTTGGATTGGAAGTCAAAGGAGCAGCCATAGCCACCGTCTTAAGCCGTATCGCTATGCTGGCTTTTGGATACTACGTTATTGTGTACCGAGGACAACTCATCGGACATTTTAAATTAATGCAATATCGACAGCAGCTTTCGAAGTACATCAACATTGCTATTCCTGCTGTATTAACCAATCTTTCAACACCCGTTGGCATCGCCTATGTCACTTATGTCATGGCACAATTTGGCGATAGTGCCGTTGCTGGCAATGCCATTATTAGCCGTATACAACCCGTTGCCTTTGCCGGGCTTTTTGCCCTGTCGGGTATTGTGGGACCTATTGCTGGCCAAAACTTTGGAGCCAATAAAATTAATCGCGTACATGAAACGCTACGGGAAGCTATCAAACTACTGCTTCTTTATTGCATAGTTATTTGCTCATTACTGTGGCTAATACAACCTTGGCTAGTCCCTTTATTTAATGCTTCAGCGGATGCCAATGCATTAGTATATTTATTTTGTAGTGGCGTGAGTACCATGTTTGTTTTTAATGGCCTTACTTTTATTACCAACGCCCTATTCAATAATCTCGGGGTTGCCCACTATGCAACCGTGATGAACTTGCTCAAAGCAACCTTAGGTACTATTCCCTTTGTTGCATTGGGCGCACACATTGCCGGGCCAAGTGGAATATTATGGGGGCTATTTGCTGGCTCGGCAGTGATAGGAATTGCTGGATTATTGTTAGCACTAAACCATGTAAAAAAGTTAAAAAAACAAACAGGTGTGTTAAAACAATAGAGGCTCTCTACTGCTAGTATGTAATCACCGCACCCAAAAATCACCTTCCACCTGAGCAATCTCTTTTTTAAACAAACTGATAATAAACTCCTTTTGATATTCATCTTCCCAATCGATATCTAGCGATATGATGTAATCGATCCATATATCGCGATTGGGGCGATTGTGATACCACAAAAAATCGTGATTAAATATTATATTTTTAAGCGCTCTAGGATATGCCTTTATTTTAGAAAAAATCACCTCGTCTTGTTGAGGTGGTCCATAAAAAAATAACGACATCAAAGCGCCATAGCAAACACTATTTGCCATATTTTCATCATCTGACAAGCATGCTTGCTCAATTATATCCAAAGTAAGGGGTAGTACATGGTTAGCAGACAAAGACAATATCGTCTCTTTGCCTTCTTTGAACAACTGATAAACCTTTAAGCAAGACTCATCCTTATATTCTTTGCACCTAGACAGCGCTTCTTCGGAAGATGGAAAGTCTTTTGCAAATCTAGCATAGTATATTTTTTCAAAGGAATCTTGAAGATTAGCAGCCGGATTTTCTTTATCTAAATCGATGCTGTCACACGCATGTAGACATAATAGACAAGAAATTATAAAACCTAATTTAGAAATACTACGATATAAAAAAAACATTATTTATGTACTGTCCAATCTGATTGATCATACAGGAGTAAAAATTTTATTGAGCAGGCTTTCTTATAACCAAAACCCAAAATACAAAACCTGCAATAGTCCCAGATAAACAATAAAATATGAATTTTTTTATCTCTTGCAAACCTAAAGTATCAAAATAATTATCTGGAATACCTGCAGAATAAGCCAGAATACCTAAAAACAAACCTGATGTCACAAAAGCACGTAAGCTAAACCAATTCATATTCGATATAAAAAGATAGGCTGGATAACCCAACATAAGCGCAGCAAAATAAGAAAATAAAGCCATATCGAATAGAGCCGATACAGACTTGTTAGCAATAGTCCCTGCAACCAAACCATTCAGAGTGTAAATAAGCACGGGGATTAAAGGAGTCAACATAACTCCTATTGCTAATCTTATCCAAGATAGTTTGTGTTTTTTATTAAGACGGTTCATTTACTAACAAGTTACTTGGAAACAATAAACTCAACTACAACGGAATAATTATTTCTCTTATCGTCATTCCCCCGAAGGCGGGAATCCAGGCGTTACTCAATATGCTGAAGTCTGGATCCCCGCCTGCGCGGGGATGACACTGCATTATTTTTAGGTGCCTCGACAGTATATAATTATTTTTTTAAACCGATCTACATTCTCGATTAGAACACGAACTTATTCCAATTAACATCCCAAACAGCCCTAAGCTTGGTCCAGCTTAATTTTTTGTTACTGAAGAGTTAGTGGCGCTGCTATGTGCTTCTGTAGACCATGATAATTTGCCAACTCTCGTTGGTAGTTATCAATACTATCGAGAATTATATTAGACGTTTTGACCGCAGCAGAACCTGCACCAGTACCAAAAGTCGTTGCATTATTCTTAGTATGTTGCCAAGTATTATTAGCCCCCTCTCCGGTAACTTCCTAGATTAAATCCGCTAAAGCCATGGTATCGACTCCGCTTATTTGCTGACTTAATCTGGCTATGCGCCTATTTTCAATAACACTACAGCGGTTAGGAAAGTGAGAGGACCGTAATATAAAGGTAAGCCATTGACTAGGCTCAGATATTTTTTGTGACATTAGTCACGCACGCCATTTGCATGCTGTCACCATATTCATCAAAACCCTTAGGTTGATTGGTTTTCAGCGTGCAATTTTATCTAACCTAAAGCCAAAAAAGCCTTATTAAGAGGGAAGGATAATCGACTAAAACAAGAAAGCACTGACAAAAGTAGATAATGACTTGGAAAGATAAAATAATTTGCCAACGCTCACTTTTGGCAACATGATTAATCACAGCCCGCACAAGAGCGCGGGCTGTGATTACATTTACTGATCGACACAGTTCAGATTAATACTAGTTTGGAAGCTAAAATTCGAGCGTGTCAAACGCCTTTCCGCATGGAAGAGGTCAAAGCTATAGGTGTTATTTGGCTCAATACCTAATTCCGCTGCTATCTCATCCAAGTTGATTGTTGCAGTAAGCACACCATGAACCCCACCTAAGTCAATAGCGCGACGACCGTTAATAAATACCCACAAGTCATCATCACCAGAGAAGGTAAAGCTCTCTCCACCTTGGTAATAAAACTCTAGATGAACTTCCGAGGTAAAGTGGTAATTATGAATAAGACCCCGCTCAACAGCCATTGGAGTATTTCCCCAAGTATCTTCACCAGGTAACAGTCCCACAGCCTCTATCAGATTATCGTCAATAGGGAAGAAGCTGTCATTGTTATATTCCCATATTGAAGAATCTGGCTCACGGGTCATTGTAAGAGTGATAGGAATAGTTTTATTTATTCCCTCTACATCACGATACCACTGATTGAAGTTTTCTAGGCCACTGGTCTGCTCAGTGCCACCTTCTCCTCCAGCGTAGACGGGCAAGCCATCATCACCTAAGAGAAACTCAACGATACCCTTCTCGCTGCCTTGATAAGATTGAAAATCAGGGTGCGAATCTTCAAAGTCACGAATTGTCACAGGGAAATTACGCTGATTACTGTTATCTGCCTCACAAGAAACGGGAGTAGAGATGGTTATATATTCATAAACAGTATTACTCGGTTCTCCGTCATTATCCGTGACAACCAATGAAATCTCGTAAACATTACCCTCTGATGTTGACGTATCTGGAGTAAAGCTAAACTCCGGATTTGCGCCAGTAATAATCTGCCCTACCTGGAGATCGCTGCCTTGAGGAACAGACTGCAGTGTCCACGTGTAGACTTCAACGGTACCGTCTGAATCATAACTACCACCAACACCATCACCATTTGGACCATTACCACGTAATATCACTGGTTCATCCAATTTTGGTTCGCCTACTACTGAAATAACGGCAACAGGTTCAAGGTTAGCAGGCTGTACCTGTATTGTTGCAGTTGCTGCATCAGATAATGCGCTCTCTGTTACTTCTGTCACGGTTAGAGTGACGGTATAACTTTCAACAGTCGTTGCTGTAAAGCTTGGAGCACCAGGACCTGCACTTAAGTTCAATTCAACACTAGCACCATTGTTATCCACCACACTCCATTCCAGAGACACCTCGTCACCATCTGGATCGGTACCCGCTCCACTCAGAGTCACCAAGTCACCGACCTCAACGGATGCTGGGGCAGTCAATGTAGCTTCAGGGGGACGATTTGGCATAGTTGGAGTTATCTCGACTTGAGCATCATCTGTTGCACCACCCTCATCGGTAACTGTCAGCATCACTTGATATACAACACCTTCTTCAGCTGTAAAACTTGCTGTACTTCCGCTAGACACGAAGTTATTTGCATCTGCTGGAATTATCTGCCAATCGAAATTAGTGATAGCTTGCCCTTCATCACCAGAAGTACTTTCTGAGCCATCTAGGAGAACGGTTTGCCCCACCAATGCTTCACCAACCGTAATAACGGCAGTTGGAGGGTTGTTAACTGCACCACCCGTGTCGCCACCGGTATCACCGCCTGTGGTTCCGCCAGTATCTCCACCTGTGGTTCCTCCAGTGTCTCCACCTGTGGTTCCTCCAGTATCTCCACCGGTAGTTCCGCCAGTATCACCACCTGTGGTTCCTCCAGTGTCTCCACCGGTAGTTCCGCCAGTATCACCACCTGGGGGCTCAACAGGCGGGCAAATAACATCACTCATATCCTCGCCTTCGCCATCATAATTAGCGTTAAATGGTGGATAAGGATAATCGGCTCCAGTATGTGGACGGGCTAAACCAACATCTTCATATAACTTGTTAGTCTTGGCACGAATAACGGGAAGCCGACTTTTGTTATTTACATCGTAAACCCAAATACCGTATTGGCTATCTTCACCATTGGAGCCCACTGTATTGTCACAGAAATCGTTAATGCCATTATCATTAGTTAGACATTGCGACCAACTTACCAATAAACGACCTGAACCATCTCGGTAGGGCCATAGAGCACTATACCAACCTGTTTTAGGAAGTTGCCCAGGATAAAGTCCCGAATCTCCAGGGACGATAGATTCAGGTGCTAAATTGCCAAAAATT
>JBNKUQ010000066.1:0-17348 GCA_050298695.1 Cellvibrionaceae bacterium | reverse complement strand
GACGTAAAAATGATCGCCTGTACACCGACCCTCGAAATGACCGGGGTAAGCAAGAGCGATCTCGTCGACGGCACGATCGTGGCGGGCGCCGCTGAATTTCTCGATTTCGCGCTGGACGCCAATATTACATTATTTATATGAACACCATTTGGCTCCTTCACACCTTCGGCCTCAACCTAAAGTAAAAGATTTTATCGATTTGAATGCATTATATCAGCCTAATGCCTCGTGGCTTGAAGCGCAGAAGTCGGTGCCTACCTTGTTGCGTGGTTATTTAAAGCTTGGGGCTAAAATTAGTGATGCGGCTATTATTGATTATGCTTTTAATACGGTTTATGTTTCTATCTATGTCGAAACTAAAAATATGTTGCAACAAAATCCTAATTTGGTAATGCATGTCTAATCAAATTAATACCGATAATTCTCATAGTGTCGCCCAAAACTATCAAGGTTTATCTAAACCATTAAAGTCTGTTTTTGTTCTCGCTGCTTTTTTGTTTTGGCTTTTAATCATGTTGCCAGTGTTTGTTGTATTTAAACTGATTTTTCCGAAAAAAATTAGCCATTTTTACTGCGCATTTCACTCTGGAGTTTGTCGGATATTATCTATTCATTGTCATATCGAAGGAAATATTTCGGTTCAGCGGCCGACACTTTTTTTATCTAATCATATTTCCTATTTGGATGTTATGGTCCTGGGAGGTTTTGTCCCTGCTTATTTTATTGCTAAATCAGATGTAGCACACTGGCCCGTATTAGGTTTTTTGTCTAAATTGCAAAATACGCTTTTTTTTGAGCGAAAAGGGCAGCGAGTTAAAGAACAGCTGAAAATTATGTCGGATCATTTTTCTCAGCACAAAAATCTAATTTTATTTCCCGAAGGTACTAGTACTTCGGGTGAGCAGGTTGAGCCTTTCAAATCGAGTTTATTACAGTCTCTTGAAATGACATCGCTTGATGTGGCTATTCAGCCAATAACTATCGCGTACACGCACCATAAAAAACAAAAAATGGATCAGGGCGTGCGTGATTATTTTGCATGGTATGGCGATATGCCTTTTGCATCGCACTTTTTTAGTGCGGCAGGAATGGGGGGAGTTGATGTGTCGATTATTTTTCATGCCCCTATTTCATTGAAGGACTTTTCATGTCGAAAAGATTGCACACAATACTGTTATGAGCAGGTGAGTAAAGGTTTGCAATATGCCCTGTCAAAAAATGCGTGAAGTTTATTGATGGTCTTTTTTTGACATCTATTGAAAACTGCAGGATACTCATAGCCTCGCAGTGTAGCTAAGCTTCTATACCCATCGCCTTTCAACTTCTGGGATTGCTGGCTGCGCGCGCTAACCCCATACACATAGTGCGCCTATGCTCCTGGGGCCTCGCGCACTTGCCGCTTACTGATAACTGCTCCTGCGTGGGCAGTACTTCCACCATTCATGGCGGTCGTACCCAGAAGTTGAAATCCAATGGATATATCTGGTCCGGACTAAAATAAATGAGTATAAATTGGAAACAATATAAAGCTGACGGCTTCTATGATGAACTCATCAATGAAAACGGCAATGCACGCTTACCAGCCAAACATTTAACCTCGTACTTGCAGTCTCTCGATGACGACGAATTACAGCAGCGGCAACTACTTGCAGATGCGGCTATTCGTGATATGGGTATTACCTTCACTGTTTATACTGAAGAGGGTAACATCGACCGCTCTTGGCCTTTCGATATTATTCCTCGAATAATCTCTGCCAAACAGTGGCGAACGACAGCTGATGGTTTGATGCAACGTCTGAAGGCCCTGAATCTTTTTATTGATGACTTGTATCATGAACAAAAAATTATCAAGGATGGCATTGTTCCTCGCGATTTGTTAGAGCAGTCAACAAACTTTCGCAAAGAATGTATGGGTATTTCCCCGCCGCATGGAGTTTGGGCTCATATTTGTGGTACTGATCTAGTCCGTGATAAAGATGGTGAGTTTTATGTACTCGAAGATAATTTGCGAGTTCCTTCGGGTGTTTCTTATATGCTCGAAAATCGATCAATCACTAAGCGAGTGCTTCCTGAATTATTTGAGGAAGACAAAATCCTTCCTATTTCTGACTACACCTCTCAACTCTATAAAACTCTCGCTGACTTAGCGCCAAACGTCGATAAGCCAGAAATCGTGGTGCTAACACCGGGCATCTATAACTCCGCTTACTTTGAGCATGCTTTTTTGGCACAGCAAATGGGAGCTGAACTTGTCGAGGGGAGTGATTTAACCGTAGCGAAAAATGGCTATGTCTATATGAAAACAATAGGGGGCTTGTCGCGAGTCGATGTTATTTATCGCCGCATTGATGACCTTTTTATTGACCCTAAAGTATTCAATAAAGACTCAGTGCTTGGTGTACCAGGTTTAATGAAAGCCTGGCAAACGGGCAAGGTAGCATTGGCCAATGCGCCTGGTGCTGGTGTGGCCGACGATAAAGTGATTTATGCCTATGTTCCACAAATTATTAAATACTATCTCGATCAAGATCCCATTATTTCAAATGTAGAAACTTATCTCTGTAGTGATCCTAAGCAGCGACAATATGTGATTGAAAATATTCATAAACTTGTTGTAAAGCCTGCGAATGAATCTGGCGGTTATGGCATGTTAGTAGGGCCGCACTCCACTAAAAAAGAACAAGCGCAATTCGTGGAATTAATTAAGAAAAAACCGCGTAATTATATTGCACAACCAACTCTCTCACTATCGACTGCGCCGACATTAGTGGGTGCCGATAATGTAGAACCCCGCCATTTGGATTTACGTCCATTTGTGTTGCAGGGTAAATCCAGTTATGTAACTACTGGCGGTCTGACGCGCGTTGCCATGCGTAAAGGCTCCTTAGTGGTTAATTCATCACAGGGCGGTGGTAGTAAAGATACTTGGATTGTCGATATGGAGGCTAAATAATGCTATCGAGAGTCGCTGAAAGAATTTACTGGAGTGCGCGTTATTTACAACGAATTGAAAGTACGGCTCGCTTAGTTAACGTTTATACAAACTTACTCATGGATTTACCGAAAGATATCGATATTAGTTGGTATAACTTAGTTACTTTAAACAGTGCTGAAGAGAAATACGAAGAGCGATATAAAGTACGAGATGAACGTAACGTTGTAAAATTTACCATTGCTGATGCTGATACCAATGCGAACTCGATGTTAGCTTCACTGGCGATGGTGCGGGAAAATTTACGTACCACGCGTGACGTGATGCCCGAAAATGCTTGGGAGTTAATCAATGAATTAACCACTTTTACTAAAGAATCTATTAGTGATGGTGCTTTAAATCGCGCTAAACGGCATGAATTTTTAACGCAGGTTATTAACCAGTGTCAATTAATTCAGGGCTATGTGGCTAGCACACTATCCCATGACGAAGTATGGGAGATGTGGTGTGTGGGTCGAGATCTAGAGCGAGCAGATATGACCACTCGTATTTTGGATGCGGGAGCTAATGTTCTATTTGCCCATGACCACCCGGAAAAATCTCACGTACCATTGGTGGTTTGGGGTAATGTGCTACGTAGTTCTGGTGGAGATCATTCCTATCGGCGTCACGTTGCCGCAACGGTGAATGGCCCCAAGGTTGTTGACTTTTTAATATCCGACCGTTTTTTCCCAAGATCCGTTGGTTACTGTCTCGGGCAGATCGAGCAATCGGTAAAAAAATTACCGCGAGGCCGTAAAGTCATGTCCTCTATTAAAACCTTGAATATCCGACAAGGTTTGCCAAAAAATTTTAAAACACTGGATAGTAAACTCAGTGATTATTTAAATAATGTCCAGCTAAAAATAGCTCGATTACACAGTATTTTTGCCGAAACATGGTTTTCTCTTGATTGATCGCAAGGTTTATTACTCGAAATACTTAAAAAGAATACAACATCATTCCCGCGAAATCGG
The DNA here is from genome assembly GCA_050298695.1 of Cellvibrionaceae bacterium. Lineage (GTDB taxonomy): Bacteria > Pseudomonadota > Gammaproteobacteria > Pseudomonadales > Cellvibrionaceae > CANLBN01. The sequence goes on along the minus strand of JBNKUQ010000066.1, from coordinate 13,400 downwards.
GGATGACGCCGAGAGCAATTAGAGATTTTTTATGACTATTCGTGTCGCGCTTCATCACAATACCTATTACAAGTTTGATCGTCGTATTAATTTATCTCCTCATATTGTTCGACTCAGGCCAGCACCACATACTCGAACGCCCTTACATGGCTACACCTTAAAAATTAGTCCGGAAGAACATTTTATTAACTGGCAACAAGACCCTTTTGGTAATTACCAAGCGCGTTTAGTGTTCCCAGAAAAAACTGATCACTTGAGCGTTGAGGTAGAAGTCATTGCCGATATGACGGTAATTAATCCTTTTGACTTTTTTATTGAAGAAGAGGCAGAAGAATTTCCCTTTACTTATGATAAAGAGCTTAAACAAGAGTTGTTACCTTATTTGGAGATTAAGGAGAAGGGAAAACGTTTAGTGGCTTGGATAAAAACTTTTGAAAAGCCAGAAAAAATGCGCACTATCGATTATCTAGTCAGCATTAATAATGCCTTACAGCAAGATATTAATTACACGATTCGTATGGAGCCCGGTATACAAAGTTGTGAGACAACATTAAAGAAAAAACTTGGGTCCTGTCGTGATTCTGCATGGTTAATGGTGCAAGTGTTACGTCATTTAGGTTTGGCTGCACGTTTCGTTTCAGGTTACTTAGTACAATTAACTTCTGATGTGAAATCACTCGATGGGCCATCGGGACCAGAAGCAGATTTCACTGACTTACATGCTTGGTGTGAAGTCTATTTACCTGGTGCGGGGTGGGTCGGTATGGATCCGACGTCTGGTTTGTTTGCGAGTGAGGGGCATATCCCCTTAGCGTGTACACCCAATCCCAGTTCGGCAGCACCTATTAGTGGTTATACGGATAAATGCGAAGTCGAATTTGAATTTGCTAACGAAGTCGTACGTATTTTAGAAGACCCGCGTGTTACTAAACCGTACACTGATTATCAGTGGGATCAAATTAATCAATTGGGTGAAGCGGTTGATCAAGAGCTTACGGAAAATGATGTTCGCTTAACGATGGGGGGGGAACCCACCTTTGTCTCCATTGACGATATGGAATCAGCGCAGTGGAATACGGAAGCCTTAGGCGATGATAAGTTGCGTCTTTCAAAAGATTTAATACTGCGCTTACGCGATCAATTTGCCCAAGGTGGTCTTTTACATTATGGGCAGGGCAAGTGGTACCCTGGTGAAGAAGTCCCTCGTTGGGCTCTGGGGTGTTTTTGGCGAACCGATGGCAAGTTACTCTGGAAAAATAGCGAGCTCTTAGCGCGTGTCGATAAAGATTACGAATTTACTCGAAAACATGCTCGAAAATTTTTGCAGACGCTGTGTCAATCACTGCGCATTCCTATGAGCTATATTATTTCGGCTTATGAAGATGCGGCACATTACTTATTAAAAGAACAAGAGCTACCAGACAATATTGATTTATATGATACAGATTTAACGCTCGACTTAGAACGTAAACGCTTAGCCAAATTATTAAAAGAAGGGTTGCAGTATCCTTCTGGTTTTGTTGTTCCTTTGGCTTGGGATCAGAGCGGTAATCATTGGCGAAGTTGTCATTGGCCTCTCCGTCGTTCGCGTTTAATTACCATTCCAGGTGACTCGCCGATGGGTCTGCGCTTACCGCTGAATAGTTTACCTTATGCGACCGAGCAGGAATCCTATCGTCCCGAGGCCGATCCCTTTGCTGAAGATAAAGGGCAGCCTGAAGTTAATCCAGCCCCGCGGGTAATGACAGAATTAATTCGTACGGCTATCACTGTCGAGCCCCGCAATGGTACGCTTTTTATTTTTTTACCGCCTTTGCAATCGTTTTATGATTACTGCAATTTAATTGAGGCCATTGAGACAACGGCAGAAAAACTAAATATTCCTGTTGTGCTAGAAGGCTATGAACCACCCAATGATCCAAAATTGAAAAGTTTTAAAATCACGCCAGACCCTGGTGTTATAGAAGTCAATATCCACCCTAGCTATTCCTGGGAAGAATTAGTGAGTAAAACTACGGTCTTGTATGAACAAGCTTATTTGAGCCGTTTAGGTACCGAAAAATTTATGCTTGATGGTCGTCACACCGGTACAGGTGGCGGTAATCACGTTACCCTGGGTGGATCGGTGGTGGCGGATAGTCCGTTGTTGCGCCGCCCTGAATTGCTGCAAAGCTTTATTACTTTTTGGCAGCATCACCCGAGTTTATCTTATTTATTTTCTGGTATGTTTATTGGCCCTACGAGTCAGGCGCCTCGTGTTGATGAAGGACGAGATGAAATACTGTACGAGCTTGAAGTCGCGTTTCAACAGGTGCCTGATGGTTCGGTAAATCAGCCTTGGTTGGTGGATAGAATTTTTCGCAACTTGCTTGTAGACATTACTGGCAATACACACCGCGCTGAATTTTGTATTGATAAACTTTATTCACCAGGTGGTCCAGCGGGGCGTTTGGGTTTACTAGAATTTCGTGGTTTTGAAATGCCACCTCATGGGCGTATGTCATTGGTGCAAATGTTGTTATTACGTTGTATGGTGGCGCGTTTTTGGAATACGCCATACAAGCATAATTTAGTGCGCTGGGGAACGCGTTTGCACGATCAGTTTTTACTGCCGCATTATATTTGGTCCGACATTAAAGAAGTGGTAGATGATTTAAATAATCATGGTTATCCATTTCAACTAGAATGGTTGTTACCTTTCGAAGAGTTTCGTTTTCCTCATTATGGTCGTGTTCAAATCGGTGATGTGGAAATAGAGTTGCGTTGGGGTATTGAACCCTGGCATGTCTTGGGAGAAGAGGTGGGAGCACAAGGAACAACGCGTTACGTAGACTCTTCGGTAGAGCGTTTACAGGTGAGAGTATCTGGCATTAATAGTGAACGTTATGTGCTGACTTGCAATGACCGTCGAGTTCCGCTGCGTTCTACGGGTACACAAGGTGAGTTTGTTGCGGGTGTACGCTATCGCGCCTGGGCGCCACCTTCGGCATTGCATCCTACCATTGGTATCCATGCGCCTTTGGTGTTTGACTTGATAGATACTTGGAATGGTATTGCCATTGGTGGCTGTACATACCATGTTAATCACCCAGGTGGCCGCAGTTATGACACCTTTCCGGTCAATGCCTTTGAAGCGGAATCAAGACGGGTTAATCGCTTTTGGGATTATAATCACAGCCCTGGTGTTATTCGCCCGCAAGCGCCGAAAACAAGCAGCGTTTTACCTGAGGGCACAGAGGCGCGAGCCTTTTTTGTGCACAGCACTAAACCTAGGCCAATGCAACCGCCTTTAGAAGAGTTGTCTGAAGATTATCCCTATACGTTGGATTTAAGGCGTTCGCCGCGTTATAAACCTTCCTAGGGTGCGGTGAGGTATTTATTTTGGTTTGAATAGGTGGTTAACATGATATCTGTTTATGATTTTTTTGAGTGGTATCAAAATTGAATCAGTGCAAATGGTTTTAGTTTTGGGAAATAAAATGAAGAAAATTCTTATATCTATTGTTTTGATCGTCTTAACGTCATGTATTAATTTTGGAGTTTTTTTGTATTCGTATAAAAAATTAGCATTTCCATACTTGCATGAAACCCAACGGCTAGAAAATGCATCATTAATTTTTTCTTACGTTTTGCTTGGCTTTCTAGTGTGTTCAATTCTTTCGATGATTTTAAATCAGATGGTAAGGCGAAAAATTTAATATAAATTATTTTGTATCAGTTTTTTAGCTTTTATTCTTAAAGTAACTCGCTAATTCCTCTCTCACCCACTCTTTAAATTTGATGACTTTTTTTTCATTTTTTTTATAGTTTGGTGAAATAAAATAATAAGCATATTGGGTATCAATGGATATGTTAAGAGGATTTACTAACTGGCCCTTTTGCAGTAGTTCTTCGCATAAAAAATCAGGAACAAAGGCAATTCCTAGTTTTTTAATTACAGCTTGTATCAACATATAAAAATGCTCACAAGCAAAGGTTTTATTAAATTCTGTTGATTCAAGCGTATATTTCTCAAAAACATCTTCCCATAAATAAGGTCGATTAGTGAGTTGCAATAATTGATGTTTGCTAATGTCTTCTGTTTTTTTAATCGGTTTTGAATCTAATAGTTCAGGGCTGGCGATCAGTTTTAAGTTTTCTGTTAATAATAATTCATGATTAGGATTTTGCGAAGAAGTGGGTAGGCAACGAATCGCAATATCGGACTGTTGAGAGGAGATATTGATAGGGTTGTCTGATGAGTGAATCTGAATGGTAATGCTTGGGTGTAAACCTTGGAAGGTGTGAACTCGAGAAAACATCCATAGGGCACTTAACGAGGGAATGATATCAATGGTAATCACTTCTTTTTTTTGTTCGGCGTAAAATGTTTCTGATCCTTTTTCGATAATATCTAATGCTTGCGCAGTCATTTGCAAATAATTTTTTCCCGCCTCCGTCAGTTTAATGGCATTACCTTGGCGTTCAAATAAGCGTGCTTGTAAATGCTCTTCAAGCAGTTTAATTTGCTTGCTGACAGCTCCCTGGGTGACGCAAAGTGTATTGGCAGCTTCGCTAAAATTTTTTGCACTGGCGGCAGCCTCAAATGCGACCAGCGCTTTTAGGGGGGGGAGGTGTCGTTTCATATCATTAGCTCTATTGTATGAGTTTTTTTCACAGGCTCGGAGAATTATTCGTTTGTGGTTTACAAGGGTATTTTTATACTAGCCGCATATTAACCCTTTAGCGGAACTGTTGACAATGAACCCAGTCCAAATAGACGAAGCCCTTGAAAGGGTAGAGTCCCTAAACGAACAACACTTTACACTAAGCAACGCCCAGCGAGATGCCATATTGTCACTGGCAAAAAAATATGAACAAAGCGATGCTCCCTATAAAGGTAGCCAGCAACTTGCCCGTGAGTTGAAACCTTTGTTCAGTGCATTGCTTTCCTCTGAAGTAGTGACTGCTTTAAGCGCAATAAAAGAGGGGGTTGGATCCGAGCTTATTTCCATTGGCAACCTTCCCGTAGATTTTATGCTTCCCGATGATGAATGCCTTGAAGCTCGAGTGGCTAAGAAAACGCGCGTTAGTGAAATTTGTCTTTTGGGCGTGAATTCATTGTTGGAAGGGCAATTTCAAGAAGAAACCAGTAGTCATCAAAAAGGTTTCATTCATCAAGTAACGCCACTTAAACAATGGGCGGTCGAAGCGTCTGGTCGTGGTGCTGGGGATATTCCTTTTCATGCCGAGAATATGTTTATTAAACGTCCCCCTAGTGTGTTATCGCTCTTTTGTTTGCAGGGCGAAAAAGGTGTCGAGACAGAGTATCTTTATGTGAGCGATATTCTTAAGTATTTGGGCCCGGCATCATTGGAGCAGTTAAAAAAACCGCTGTATCGAATTGTGACAGGGGATGGTTTTCAACAAAAAGAACTATCTGGTTCTCCAGTATTAGATGAATTGGGTAATGGTTGGCAGGTCTGTCGTTTTTATGAAGAGGATCGAATTTTTTCTGATGATAAAACAGGGCAACAAGCGGTACAGGATTTGCATCAAGCCATTCTTTATGCCAAACAGCATCATACACATTCAGTTGAGCTTAATAGCGGTACGCTTTTATTGTTTTCAAATGCCATCCGAAAAAATGCCTACGGCGGTGTTTTACATGGGCGTCGAGGAAGTATGTCTTTAGGTGTAGCAAATACGAATCAGTCGACTAGTAAAAATCGATGGTTACAGCGAGTCTGCATTGAACTGAATTACAACAATTAATTTACAGTCACATCTAAAAATTTTAATTTTAAGATGTGATCTTAGCTTTCAACAGGAAAATAAAATGATCAACAAGATTGAATCCGTCGAATTCACTTGGGTGAGGGCACCATTGGAAAAGCCGGTATCAGCCGCGGGCATGGCGTTTACTTATCGCGATTACTTACTCTGTCGCATTGCGTGTAGTGATGGCAGTCACGGCATTGGTTTTAGTTACGTGGGTGTGGGAGGTGGTCGTGCTGCTCTGTATGCTGCGAGTGATTTATTTGGTGGCATTATTGTTGGCAGTGATCCCGATAATATAGAGGCAAACTGGCAAGCTATGTATAAAGCAACTTTAATACAGGGGCGAGCTGGGGTTGTGATGAATGCACTGAGCGCAATAGATATTGCTCTTTGGGATAGAAAAGCCCGCTCGGTAGGGCAGCCACTTTGCCAATTATTTGGGGGTAGTATTGATAAGCCCATACCAGCTTATGCATCAGGTGGTTATTATGCGGATGATAAGGGAATTGATGAACTTAAAGCAGAAGCGCAATCATGGGTCGACGCAGGCTTTCGTGCTGTGAAAATAAAAGCAGGAAAGCTTTCGCTAAAAGAAGAAGAGCAGCGCGTTGCTGCTGTGAGAGATGTGATTGGTAAAGACTGCTTATTAATGCTGGATTTATACAATGCCATGGATAATTTGGGTATGGCGGTTCAATTTGCTGATATGTATAAAAGCTATAACCCTTACTGGATAGAAGATCCATTTAAGCCCGATGACATCGATAATTTTATTCGCCTTTCTAGTAGAGTGAGTACGCCATTGGCAACCGGTGAGTTTCATTATAGTTTACATACCTTTAAGTCCATTATTGATCATGGTGCAGCACAAGTTATTCAAGCCGAAGCGCCGCGCGTGGGTGGTATTACTCAATGGAAAAAAATAGCGGGATTGGTGGCTGGTAGTGGTGCGGTGATGAATCCTTGTTGGTTCCATCAGCTACACGCTCAATTAATTCCCGGAATTGAAGGCGGTGAATTTGTAGAATACTTCCCAGACAACTCTATACTGAACTTCAACCGCTTAATCTGCAATGATGAAATGCAGCTAAATGGTGAAGGAGAGCTAGTTTTGTCCAGCCGGCCAGGGGTTGGTTTTGATTTTAATCAAGACAACATTTCTAGCTTTGAGCATGAAATCATAGCGTTATAGATAAAAAAAGACTGGCCAAAGAATATCGAGGCCGCTCACTATTCTTTGGCTGCACGTCCGTATATCTGTTTAATAATGCTATTACAAAGTATTGCTGGCGGAATGGTAAAAGTCGCCAGTAAACAATGGTTGACCTGATAGGCTAAACTCTTAGAATAAGCCTCTTATCTTTCAGGTCCACCCCTCATGCCATCATCTAAACAAAGTCAAACTAGCTCCTCCTTATCATCAGGAGAGATGACTGGTGGTTATCAAGCGCTTCCCTCTACCTATGATGAAGCCGTAGATGATGCCGGTGGCGTTCGAGAGCATTGGACGCATTTGCTGGGTAGCTTTAAACAGCTGGGTTCAAAGCATCTTATGCAGCGGCAGCTCAAAACTCAGCGTATTCTGCGCGATGATGGGGCTACCTATAAACCCTACACTGACCAGGAGCGCACCTGGGAGCTTGATGCGGTTCCGTTGTTACTTGACAGTGAGACTTGGCAAGGGATCGAGGCAGGCTTACTTCAGCGTACGACTTTATTTGATAAATTGCTAAAAGACATCTATGGCAAGCAAGAGTTGGTGCGAGATGGCGTTATTCCGCCAGAGGCCATTTTCTCGAATCCTGGTTTTCTTCGCCCTTGTTATGGCGTTGCATATACCGGAGAACAAGCGTTGGTGCTGCATGCTGTCGACATGGTACGCACACCCGATAATCAGGTGCGCATTATTGGTGATCGCACGCAATCCCCTAGTGGTGCGGGCTATGCTTTAGAAAACCGCACGGTAATGACCCGTGTTTTCCCCAATTTATTCCGCAATAGCCAAATTCGCCGCCTAGCGCTATTTTTTCAGTCATTGCGCTATAAATTGAATAGCCTATCCCCCAGTGGAGATTTGCCAAATATTGTGGTGTTAACACCGGGCAGTCGTAGTGAATCTTACTTTGAGCATGCTTACCTGGCTAACTATTTGGGTTACTCTCTGGTGCAAGGCAGTGACCTGGTCGTGCGCAATGGTTATGTTTGGACAAAGTCGTTAAATGGTTTATCTCAAGTTGATGTTATTTTACGTCGAGTCGATGATTATTTTTGTGATCCAGCGGAGTTAAAAAGTGACTCTTATCTCGGTGTACCCGGTTTATTAGAATCGGTTCGCGCCGGTAAAGTTGTCGTGGCCAACCCATTAGGTAGTGGGGTTTTAGAAAGCCCGGTTTTTCTAAAGTATTTACCTGCCATTAGTCAGGCGTTGACAGGCGAAGCCTTAATGCTAGAGTCGGCAAAGACTTATTGGGCTTATGATCCACTGGATTTAGAGTATATTCTCGATAATTTATCCAGTCTCATTGTTAAACCTGTATTCAAAAAGCATGACCAGCTCAGCGTGCTCGGTGGTCATTGTTCCCCACAAGAACTCACTGCATTACGTAAAGAGATTCAGAGCGACCCACTTAAATTTATTGCCCAAGAGTACATTCAACCCAGTTATGCGCCTACGTGGCAGAATCGAGCCTTTAGTCCTCGCCCCATCGTGTTGAGGAGCTTTGTTGTAGCCACTGACTCCCCTTTTCGTAGTGATATTGGTGCGATCAATCAAAAGCTTCCCTACAGTGTTATGCCTGGTGGTTTAACCCGAGTCGGTCGCGCACAGCAGGACAAAATTATTACCAACCAACTGTCGGCCCTGAGTAAAGATACCTGGATATTGTCGACTGAGCCTGAACGCAATATTAGTTTGTGGTCTGATAAGCACGACCACATCGCGATGTATGATGTTGAACAAAATAATTTGCCCAGTCGAGTGGTTGAAAATATGTTTTGGTTGGGGCGTTATGCGGTAAGGGCGGAATTTGCTCTACGTTTGTTACGTACCGTTTTTGTTCAATTAAATAATACTCACCATCTTACCCAAGAGAGTTATCGAACGATTTTACTCGCCGTGACCCAAGTGACGGAAACTTATCCCGGTTTTACAGCGGTTGATTCCATTTTATTTGATAATCCCGAAGCAGAGCTCATTTCCATTGTTATCGATGCCAGCCGCCCAGGCAGTGTGGTATCACGTTTAAATGAAATGCTGAATTGTGCGGAGGAAGTCAAAGTTTTATTGTCTGCAGATACACAGAGAGTGATTAATGACATTCGCGATAATGTTGGCACTCTAGAAAAGGCAATACGTACCGATTTTGCGTCAGCTCCAGAAGAAGCGCTCGACCCCTTGGTAACAAGTTTGCTAGCACTATCGGGTTTAGTACATGAAAGTATGATTCGTGGCTATGCTTGGCGCTTTATTGAGATAGGACGTCACCTTGAACGCTCTTACCAGTCAATGTCACTAATATCTGCATTGTTGACACCAGTATTAACGGAGCATGACGAGGACAGTATTTTAGAAACCGTATTATTAACGATGGAAACATTAGTAACCTATCGACGGCGTTATCGAGCTAGAACAGATTTAATCAACGGTCTAGAGCTGACACTCTTAGATGATACTAATCCTCGCTCCTTGAATAGTCTATTGCATCATTTGCACGAACACATAGAAGCTTTACCCAGTCGGCAGCAAAAAAGCTTTTTGACCAAAGAGCGGCGTATTATTTTAACCTTGATGAACCATATCCAGTTGGCGCAACCCGAAAGCCTGTGCGCCCATGCTAAGGGTGATCCATTGCGGGAAAATTTGAAAGAGTTGATGGATGGTGGTCAAAACCTCTTAAATGAGCTGGCCACATCGTTAAGTGATTTATATTTTGCGCATACGGAGACCTATCATCAGGTGTCGGATGCTTTGTGGGAGGATGACCTATGACCCGCACTCTACGGCACTTCCAACTGAGGAATCTAGGTTGAAATACCAAGTACGACATCTAACTCACTATGAATACGAGCAGAAAGTCATATCCTGCCACAATCGTGCGCATTTGCTGCCCAGGGAAACCCCATTTCAGCTAGCGGCAACGCCGAGAGTGCTTATTCATCCAACCCCCACGACAGGCAATCGCAGAATCGACTATTTTGGCAATCGCGTCTATCATTTTTCAATTCAAGAGCCTCATCAATCACTCTCCATACAAGTCACCACGGATATTACTTTAAAACCTCAGCGTATGGGCTCTAGTCAACCACTGGGCTATGGTAATACCTGTGCACAGGTTAAAGAAAAGCTTGCCCAAGTTGGGGGGAGTAAAAATACTCCCCCAAATAGTTATGGCATAGAAACACTCTATGCCCGTGAGTTTTTGTTGGCTTCTCCCATGGTTCGGCTCAGTGATAGCTTGCGCCAATATGCAGATAGTTGCTTTTCTCCCCATAAACCTTTTTTAACGGCGGTAATGGACTTCAGTCATAAAATATTTAGTGAGTTTGACTATGAGCCTGGTGTTACCGATGTAGCCACCCCCATAGAAGATGTGTTAGCGAATAAATACGGTGTTTGCCAGGATTTTGCCCATTTGGCTATTGGTTGTTTGCGCTCATTGGGTTATGCAGCGCGTTATGTCAGCGGTTATCTAGAGACCTTACCCGCGCCGGGACAAAAGAAATTAGTTGGGGCAGATGCCTCTCATGCTTGGTTTTCGGTCTATTCCCCAGGCGAGGGTTGGTTTGAGTTTGACCCCACTAATGATTCCATTCCGGGGCATCAACATATTGTTACCGCATGGGGTCGTGATTATTCTGATGTCAGCCCACTGAGAGGGGTAATTTTTGGTGGTGGGACTAATCAACGCCTCAGTGTTTCAGTGGATGTGCAGCGCCTAGCTACACCCGCATAGCTAGTTACAACCGCAGAAAAGGCTGGCGGGTTGATAGCTCCTAAAATACGTCCGGATTTTTGCTCTCATCTTGTAGAAATCACTTTATATTCTCATTTTAAGTAATTGTTTTTGCTATTATTTTTATTTTTTTACCTTCAGTTATAGGCAATTATTGTAAAAAAGTACTCAAATTAATCCTCAGTGTGCCGATATAGTATTTAATAGATATTATTGACTGGGTACGCTCATGTTACCGCTAAACTCCACACCCACAGATTCCGCCAATTCATTAAATAACACTTTTCCCAGAAGTGATAAACCGGAGATCAACAATGAAGGGAGTGTGAGTACTGTTATCCGCGTCACTTATAGTCATGAAATATCATCTTATAAAGTTTCCCTCAATGATACGCAAGGTCAAAATGCCATTACCTATGCGCATTTAAGTCAGAATTATCAATACTCTAGCTCAACTGCTCACTCCCCTGGGCTAGAGGATGTAGAAGAATCTCAAGCAATACGTGATTCTGAGCCCTTGTTAGATGGGGCTCGCACAATTTTGCAGTTTGTGGAGCAACGTATTGCGATGGAAAAAGCCGAAGGCGCCACTGAAGAAGAGCTCGCTGAGCTTTGGGAGAAGGGCTTAGAAGGTTTTGTGCAAGGCTATACAGAAGCCTATGACATGCTGGAAGGAATGGGGCAATTGAGCGGTAACGTTTTAGAATCGGTGGAAACATTAGCTGCTCAGGTCTATGCAGGCTTTGACGAGATTTATGAGCGTTACATTGGTTTAAGTGACGGCTCAGGTGATGAGTCTAAAAAACCAAAAGCGGCATCATATGGACCAGAATTAACTCCTCCTGCGGTAGAAAATAGCAATGCGCCCAGGCAGCTCTTTAGTCGTCTTCCTTTTAATAACAATGTTGCCAGTGAGCAATCTTCTCTAAAAGATCAATTTGCTGCTCTAAACCGTGATAGATATAGTGCCCTAGGGTCTATAGTCGATTCTTTGGATGATCTCTCTGCAACCGTAGAATATGGGCGCAAAGATAGTTTTGCCTTCGAGCTAACCACCGTAGATGGCGATAAAGTATCTATTTATGCCAGCAATACTTCGGTATTTTATGGCCAGTATTCCGAGATAGAAGAAGGAGAGGGAGCTAGTGAGACCAATCGCTTTGCTTTTAATGTGAGCGGTGATATTGATGAGCAGGAACAAGCGGCTATTGATCATTTATTAGGACAGATTATGTCGTTAGCCGATGAGTTCTATAATGGTGATATTTATAAAGCTTATGAAGCAGCGATGAATCTCGGTTACGATAAAAATGAAATTGCCAGTTACTCCGTTAACTTACGCCAAGTAGAACAATTTAGTGCAAGCGTTGCTTATCAAACTCGACAGACCGATGTGCCAGTAGAGATGAAAGAGGCTTTCTCTCGCATCGGTGAATTTGCTCAAAAAGTACTAGAAGCTCTCAATGATTCGAATAACTATCGATTTTTTGACTACACCCAATTACTGAAAAGTATTTCAGAACAAATTGATGGACAAATTAAAGTGACAGGAACACAAAGCTTCCGAGAAGCGATTGAGCATTTAGTCACAGTCAATCAAAAATAATGAGTGCTTTTTGTTAAGGGGTGAGATATCTTTCTCGCGAGAATTGATTTCTCTTAACTTTTTAATCCAAGCCTTATATCTTAAACTAATTTATGCAAGAGCTTATCTTATACTCAACATTGGGTTGCCACCTCTGTGAGCTGGCAGAGGAAGAAATTGCACCTTGTCTACAAGATACAACCTGGCAGATAAAAAACATTGATATTGCCGATGATCCTGAATTATTAAAAGAGTATGGTACTTCCATACCCGTACTCTATTCACCAGCATCTAAGGACAAATTATATTGGCCTTTTGATCGCAGCGCTGTCGCCCATTTTGTGGATGCCATACGCCCTTAAATTCTTTGTTATTTAGTTAGTTGGCTATTTTCTTCAGCCCACTTGACGCTGTCTAAATAAGCCTGGGTAACCGCTGCACTGATCAACGTAGTTGATTCTGCTAGTTTATTGTAATTGATTTTGTTCCACTCATTATTTTGATAATTGATTGCGCAGGCCAGAGTTTCACCCATAATACCTTCGTGTTTAAGTAATGCGTCTTCCATTGCGCTGGATAAAGATAGTTTACTGATTAATTCATTTAAAGGGATTTCAAAAAATGCATCAATCATTGATAACATTCCAATCGTGAAATAATCATCTGCACTATTTCGGCCGGTCACCAATTTACCCAGCTCCTCACACATTTTGGCTCGAATCATCGCCATTTCAGTGAGTACTTGTGGCTTATTATCTAAACTGCTTAATGCTAAGAAGTTCACCCATTTTTTTAGATGATTCAGTCCTAGCATCGTAATTGCGTGTTTAATCGAGTCAACTTTTCGAGGAAGGCTAAATAAACCAGAATTAATAGTACGCAATAGGTTGTAACTTAAATTAGTGTCACTTGAAATCAACTGGGTGACTTCATCAATATCGACATCACTGGCATTTAACTTAGACAATAGATTTAGCACGGTCATTTCATTATTAGAAATCCGCTTGCCACTAATCAGTGTGGGTTTGGCAAAGAAATACCCTTGAAATAGATCAAAACCTAATTTACAGCATTGATCATAAACACTGTAGCTTTCTACTTTT